>LNEA01000553.1 GCA_001464855.1 Rhizobiales bacterium Ga0077530 | reverse complement strand
TCATCCTCGTTCCGGCCTGCACCGAACTCGTCTCGGGCTACCATCGCGTGCGCACGGCCGCACTCGCCCGCGCACTCGAAGGCGGCTGCGCAACCGTGGTCTCGCCGACCGTCGGCTCCTCCACTTGGTCGCCCGCGGTAGACTATAACAGCGGGGCTGCCGGCATTTACGTGCCATCCGAGGCGGGCATTTCTGATACCGGCGTCCTCGCAGAAGGTGCGCTGAATGCGCCGGGATGGGTCTATGCCGACGTCGATCTCGCGGCGCTGGCTCGACTTGCAGATACCGGCGAGATGCGAAATCGCGCCGATTGGCGCCGACAGCCGGGCGGCGATCTAGCGCTGCCTAAAGCGGCGATGGTCACTCTGCCGGACTTTCTCTAGAACCACCTCACCCCGTACGAATAATCCGAGGCCGCCCCATGACCGACAGTCCCCGTCTCGCCAACCGCGTCGCGCTCGTCACCGGCGCCTCGCGCGGGATCGGACGCGCCGTCGCGGTGGGGCTCGCTCGGGAAGGCGCCCACGTCGTGCTGCTCGCGCGCACGACCGCCGGGCTCGAAGAGGTCGATGACGAGATCCGCGCGGCCGGCGGCACCGCGACGCTGGTCACGCTCGATTTGCGCAAACCGGACAAGGTCGACGCGCTCGGGCCGACGCTCTATCAGCGGTGGGGCAAGCTCGACATTCTCGTCGCCAATGCCGGTGTGCTCGGGCCGATCTCACCGCTCCCGCACATTACCGCCGACGCGTGGAACGAGGTGATCGATATCAACCTGACCGCGAACTGGCGGCTGATCCGATCTCTCGACCCGCTGTTGCGGCGCGCCGACGCCGCCCGAGCGGTGTTCGTGTCATCCGGCGCCGCCAGCGGCAAGAATGCCTACTGGGGCCCCTACGCCGTCTCCAAGGCGGGCCTCGAGGCGCTGGTCAAGACCTACGCCCACGAGGTCGCGAGCACCGCCATAAAGGTGAATCTGCTCAATCCGGGCCCCGTCCGCACGACCATGCGCCAGCGCGCCTATCCGGGCGAGAATCCGGACACGCTGCCCGCCCCGGAAGCCTTGGTGCCGATGTTCCTCGACCTCCTCGATGTCGGCCAGTCGGACAGCGGGCAGGTCTACAACTTCCGCCAGGCCCAATAACAGCGGTGTGACCAGCCATCTGCCTGGCGGGACCGAGCCGTGCCTTGCGGCAACGGGTGCCGCGAACTAGGTTGACGCGAACCGAGAGCGCCGCGTCGCTCCCCTCCGACCGAGGAGCCTGAACCCATCGTGAGCATCTTCAAGGATGTCGCTGCCGCAGTCGGCCGCACCCCCCTCATCAAACTCCGTCGCGTCTCCGAGGAGACGGGCTGCACCATCCTCGGCAAGGCCGAGTTCATGAATCCGGGCCAATCGGTCAAGGACCGCGCCGCCCTGTTCATCATCAAGGATGCGATCGCCAAGGGGCAGCTCAGGCCCGGCGGCACGATCGTCGAAGGCACGGCCGGCAATACCGGCATCGGCCTCGCCGTGATCGGCAACGCGCTCGGCTATCGCTCGGTCATCGTGATCCCCGAGACGCAGACGCAGGAAAAGAAGGACGCGCTGCGCCTGCTCGGGGCTCAGCTTGTCGAAGTGCCGGCGGCGCCCTATCGCAACCCCAACACGTACGTGAAATATTCGGCGCGCCTCGCCGAGACGCTCGCCAAGTCCGAGCCGAACGGCGCCATCTGGGCCAACCAGTTCGACAACGTCGCCAACCGCCAGGCGCATATCGAGACGACGGCGCCAGAGATCTGGGCCGATACCAACGGTAAGGTCGACGCATTCGTATCCGCGGTCGGCTCCGGCGGTACACTGGCCGGCGTTTCGATGGGCCTCAAGGCCAAGAACCCCAAAATCATCATCGCGCTTGCCGATGTCCCCGGCGCGGCGCTGCACAGCTACTACACGACCGGCGTGCTCAAATCCGAGGGCTCGTCGATCACCGAGGGTATCGGCCAGGGCCGCATCACGGCGAACCTCGAAGGCGCCGTGATCGACAAATCGTACTTGATCCCCGATGCCGAAAGCGTCGCGATCGTCTTCCAGCTTCTGCAGGAGGAAGGCCTCTGCCTGGGATCGTCGTCGGGTGTCAACATTGCGGGCGCCGTACGCCTCGCGCGCGAACTCGGACCCGGCCACACCATCGTGACAGTCTTGTGCGACTACGGCACGAGGTATCAATCTAAGCTCTTCAATCCAGAGTTCCTGCGCTCGAAAAATCTGCCGGTGCCGGAATGGATCGCCAATCCCGCGCCGCTGCCGCCATCGGTGTTCGTGAAGGTCGAGGAAAGCTGAGCGCATGACCGAAACGCTGTTCCGCACCGATGCCTACGCGCGCACCTGCGAGGCCTTTGTCACCGCAGTCAACGACCGCGGGGGCATTGTGCTCGATCGTACGATCCTCTACGCGGCAGCCGGCGGCCAGCCAGGTGACGGCGGCGCGCTGACGTGGGAAGGCGGTGTATGCCGCATCGCGACTACCGTGTACGACGCCGACAAGACGACGATCGTGCATGTACCCGCCGAAGGCTCGCCGCTGCCGGCCGCCGGACTTCCGGTTCATCTGGCGCTCGATTGGGACACGCGCCATCGCTACATGCGCGTGCACACGGCGCTGCACCTTCTGTGCTCGCTGGTGCACTGGCCAGTAACCGGCGGGCAGATCGGCGTCGACGATGGCCGGCTCGATTTCGACATCGCCGACATGGCCGGCATCGACAAGGAAACGCTGACCGCCGCACTCAACGCGCTCGTCGATGCCGATCATCCCGTCACGACGCGATGGATCACGGATGCCGAGCTCGAAGCAGCGCCGCATCTCGTGCGCACCATGAGCGTCAAACCGCCGATGGGATCCGGCAAGGTCCGCCTCGTCGCGATCGGCAACGATGGCGCCGTCGACCTCCAGCCCTGCGGCGGCACGCACGTCGCCCGCACCGGTGAGATCGGCCGCCTCGCCGTCACCAAAATCGAGAGCAAGGGCAAGCAGAACCGGCGCATCCGCGTCGCGCTCGCCTAAACGTCCAAAAACGCCAGAAACGCTGAGGAAATCCCCATGCCCGCATCCCCGTCCAAATGGCTGGTCGAAACCGAATGGCTCGCCGACCGGCTCGACAGCCCTGATCTCGTTGTCCTCGACGGATCGATGCATCTGCCGACCTCGGGCCGCAACGCCCGCGCCGAATACACCGAATCCCACATCCCCGACGCGCTGTACTTCGACATCGACGTCATAGCCGACAAATCGAACCCGCTGCCGCACATGCTTCCCTCGACGGTGCAGTTCGCATCGCAGGTGAAGAAGATGGGCATCGGCGACGGTTCGCAGATCGTCGTCTACGACAGCGAAGGGCTCTACTCCGCGGCGCGCGTGTGGTGGATGTTCCGCACGATGGGCCATGCCGACATCGCGATACTCAATGGCGGCCTGAAAAAGTGGAAGGCGGAAGGCCGCCCCCTCACCGACGAGCCGCCGCGCCCGCGCCAGCCGCGCCACTTCACGCCGCGCTTCAATGCCGCTTTGGTCCGCGACGCCGATGACGTGAAATCGCTGATCGGTCACGCGTCGACGCAAATCCTCGACGCACGCGCCGCGCCCCGCTTCGCCGGCAGCGTCCCCGAGCCGCGCGCCGGCCTGCGGGCGGGCCACATACCATCCTCGCGCAACGTGCCGTTCACAACCCTGCTCAACGCCGATGGCACGCTGAGAGACGAGGCCGGCTTGCGCGCCGCGTTCGAGGCGGCCGGCGTCGACATCAACCGCCCCGTCGTCGCGAGTTGCGGTTCGGGCGTCACCGCCGGCGTCGTCGCGTTCGCGCTCGCCATGCTCGGCCGGCCCGACGCCGCGGTCTACGACGGCTCATGGACCGAGTGGGGCGCACGCACCGACTTGCCGATCGCGACCGGCGCCTGACGGAGGAAACGTGCGATGGCCGAGCAGCCGCTGATCCCCCTTTCCGCCGTCACCTGGGTCGGCAGCGGCCTCAAGCGGCCGGAATGCGTGCTGACCACCGCCAAGGGCGAGGTCTTCGCCGGCGACCACGAGGCCGGCATCGTCGAGATCGGCAAGCCCAAGCGCGCGCTCGTCGGCGCACCGCCAGGGTTCGTGCCGAACGGCGTCGCCATGCGTCCCGACCGCCAGTTTCTCATCGCCAACCTCGGTCCCGGCGGCGGCCTCTGGCGGCTCGATCACGAGTGGCGGCTGTGGCCCGAACTGTTCGAGGTCGAAGGCGAAGCACTTCGCGTGTGCAATTTCGTCGGCCTCGATGTCGGCCACACCGAATGGATCTCCGTCTCCACGCGCCAGTACCCGCGCGAGCAGGCGATGAAGCCCGATTTCGGCGACGGCTTCATCGTGCGCCGCGACAAGCATGGCGCCCGGATCGTCGCCGGCGGTCTCGCCTACACAAACGAATGCCATGTCGACCCGAGCGGCGAGTGGCTGTGGGTGAACGAGACGTTCGGCCGCCGCATCACCCGGTTCGCCGTCACCAAGCGCGGCCTTGGTCGCCGCGAAGTCATGCACGAGTTCGGACCCGGCGAATTCCCTGATGGGTTTGCCTTCGACGCCGAAGGCGCCGCGTGGGTCGCATGCGTCGTCTCGAACCGCGTCATCCGGATCGAAGCCAACGGCCGGCGTACGCTTATCCTCGACGATTCCGATCCCGACGTGATCGACCAGGCCGAGGCCCAGTACCAGCGCCGTCTCGGCGGTCGCGAGGGGCTCGAGGGTGGTGCTACGCGGTCGCTCAAAAACATCGCCAGCGTCGCCTTCGGCGGCCCGGACCTCAAAACCGTCTACCTCGGCTGCCTCAACGGCACCGGCGTCGTCTCATTCCGATCGCCTATCGCGGGCGCCGAACCGGCCCAGTGGCGCTGGTAGACACCCGGACCCGGTCGGCAGCCATGCACGCGGGCCTATGGCGGCGGCGGCCCCGGCGCGATACCTCGTGACCATACAGGGCTCAGGCGCCCATGGACGAGGAGCGTGTTCCCGCATGACATCCGCCGCGGCCGAGATCCGCTATCTCCACGAAAGCTACCCCAAAGGCGTCGAGACCTTCCAGATCGCGCCGGGCATTCTCTGGGCGCGCCTGCCGCTGCCGTTCCGCCTCAATCACGTCAACGTCTGGCTGCTCCGCGATGCCGACGGCTGGACCATCATCGACACCGGCTGCGATACCGCCGACGCTCGCGCCATATGGGAAGCCTTGTTCGCCGGACCGCTTGGCGAGGGGCGCATCAACCGCCTCGTCGCCACGCACGGCCACGTCGACCACGTCGGCTTGTCCGGCTGGCTCGTCGATAAGGCCGGCGGCGTTCCGTTCGTGTCGACGCTCGGCGAATGGATGGCGGCGCAGATCCGCATCTGGGACGCCCGCAGCGCAACCAGCAAGGAAGTGGAGAAATTCCTCTCCGGCCATGGCTGCGATCCCGCGACCGTCGCCAGCTACGATGCCGATCGCAAGCGCACGCAATCCATGCTCGGCGCGCTTCCGAGTTCGATCACGCGGCTGCGCGATGGCGATACGATCCGCTTCGGCGAGCGCGACTGGAAGGTGATCGTCGCTGGTGGCCACGCTGTCGAGCACGCCTCGTTCTGGTGCGCCGAGGACAACATCCTCATCGCGGGCGACCAGATCCTCTCGCGCATCTCGCCGATGATCGGCGTCTTCCCCGCTATTCCCGAAGCCGATCCGCTGGCCGAGTATCTCGGCTCGCTGCCGCGCTTCAAGGCACTGCCCGCCGACGCGCTGGTGCTGCCGTCACACGGCTTGCCGTTTCACGGCCTGCACGCGCGCGTCGACCAACTCGCCAGCCATCATGAACTGCGCCTCGACGATCTCGCCCGCCTCATGGACAAGCCGCGCGTGGCGATGGAATTGGCACGCGGCCTGTTCACGCGCGCCGTCGAGGAGGGCCAAGGCCGCGCCGCACTCGCCGAGACGCTCGCTCACGCCAACTACCTCGTTGGACGTGGCCGCGCAGAGCGGATGATCGGCTCCGACGGCCGCGTGCTCTATGGTCGCGCCAGCAACCCCGACAGGGATCTGATGGCGGCGGACTAGGGCCTCATCCCAAAGGTCCGGACACCCGGTGTCAGCAGCGGCTCGGCGATATTCGCAAAATCGCAGAGCAGGCGCCGCGTGTCGCGCGGATCGATGATCTCGTCGACAGCGAAGGTCTCCGCCGTACGGAACGGCGAGCGCAGCGCGTTGAGGCGATCCTCGATCTCGGCGAGCTTGGCCTTGGGATCGTCGGTAGCATCGATCTCGGCGCGATAGGCAGCCTCGATACCACCCTCCAGCGGCAGCGAACCCCACCATGCCGAGAGCCAGGCGTAGCGCATGGCGTAGCGTCCGGCCGGCACATGCGCGGCGCCCGCGACGCCGAACACATTGCGGATGATGATCGAACACCACGGCACGGTGGTCTGGTTGATCGCCGCCATCGCGCGCACGCCGAGCCGGATCGTCGCGGCGCGCTCGGCTTCGAGGCCGATCATGAAGCCGGGACAATCGACGAGATGCACGATCGGGACATGGAAGGTCTCGGCGAGATCGACGAAACGGATAACCTTGCTGCAGGCGTCAGCCGTCCAGGCGCCACTCACATGGAACGGATCGCCGGCCAGAATGGCAACCGGCAGGCCATCGATGCGCGCGAGACCGGTGATGACGGGGCGGCCGAAATGGCGCCCCATCTCGAAGAAGGTGCCACGATCGACCAGCGCCTCGATGATCGGGCGCATCTTGTAGGGCTGATAGCGGTCACGTGGGATTGCATTGAACAGCCAGTCCTCGCGACGACCGGGCGGATCGGTGCGGGGGCCGCGCGCGGCAACTTGATACGCCGATGACGGCAGGTACGACAAAAACCGACGCGCGCGTTCGAACGCCTGCTCTTCGGTATCGACGGCATCGTCGACGGCGCCAGCACCGCACTGGATCTCCCAGCCGCCCAGCGCCTGCTTCGACAGCGCCTGCTTGTCGCCGATGCGGGCGACGACGGGCGGTCCGGCGACGAACATCGCCGACGTATTCTTGGTCATGACCGAGTAATGGCTGGCGGAGACCTGCGC
>LNEA01000552.1 GCA_001464855.1 Rhizobiales bacterium Ga0077530 | reverse complement strand
AATCCTGTTTGCTCCCCACGCTTTCGCACCTCAGCGTCAGTACCGATCCAGTGGGCCGCCTTCGCCACCGGTGTTCTTCCTAATATCTACGAATTTCACCTCTACACTAGGAATTCCACCCACCTCTATCGGACTCGAGACCAACAGTATCAAAGGCAGTTCCGAGGTTGAGCCCCGGGATTTCACCCCTGACTTGAAAGTCCGCCTACGTGCGCTTTACGCCCAGTGATTCCGAACAACGCTAGCCCCCTTCGTATTACCGCGGCTGCTGGCACGAAGTTAGCCGGGGCTTATTCTGCGGGTACCGTCATTATCGTCCCCGCCAAAAGAGCTTTACAACCCTAAGGCCGTCGTCACTCACGCGGCATGGCTGGGTCAGGCTTGCGCCCATTGCCCAATATTCCCCACTGCTGCCTCCCGTAGGAGTCTGGGCCGTGTCTCAGTCCCAGTGTGGCTGATCATCCTCTCAGACCAGCTAAGGATCGTCGCCTTGGTGAGCCATTACCTCACCAACTAGCTAATCCTACGCGGGCCCATCCTATAGCGATAAATCTTTCCCCTTTCGGGCGTATACGGTATTGCTCCAAGTTTCCCTGGTATATTCCGTACTATAGGGAAGGTTCCCACGCGTTACTCACCCGTCTGCCACTCCCTATTGCTAGGGCGTTCGACTTGCATGTGTTAGGCCTGCCGCCAGCGTTCGTTCTGAGCCAGGATCAAACTCTCAGATTGAAAGATTTGATTCTGGTTTTGGCTTGGAGGTTATCCAAGGAATCATCTACGTAACGGGCACCTTCACACTTGACGATTGAACGTCGCGCAGCCGAAGCCACACGCAATCCAACCATCTTGGTGATGGTATGAAACGCAGATTAGCCAGAGTCTGTCTTAGTCCCGGACATGCCCGAAGACACATCTGGAACCCGCCAGGACTCCGCCGCCTGCGTTTCCCTTCCTTCTTGTCACTTGTCAAAGAGCAGCAGCGCGATCAGAAGACACCTCTACCTCGGGCGCTCGTTAAAGCGCCCTTGGGTGGCAATAGAAACCCGATCAGGCTATTCACCTGAGAGTTTCTTGCCAATTCGAGAGATTGCCGTCTATCGAAGGCCAGCCAGCCGTTGCATCTCAGCAGCGGCGCCGACAAGGGGGTTTCTATGCCCTCAGCTTAGCCAAGTCAACACCATTCTGAATTTTTCTGTCACGAATCGGGAAGCTCCGGCCTAAGTGGCGCTATTGTCGAGAATATTTGTTGATCTGGTTCACATGGCCGGCGCGCGGCGGTCTGTGGAAATCGCGATTCTTCACCTCACCGTGGACGCCTGCGGGCAGGTCTTGTGCTTGCCATAATGGGGAGCGCAATATTGGTTTCGGCCTTATTCGGCTGATTTCCGCTGGGTGGAGCGGTCAGGGGGACACTACGTGATCGAGCGGCATCGTCACGCTACCGTTGGACGCGTACGGCGTCGACAAGGCGGCATCGAGCACGCGCACGCGGTAACGCAATCGCGTGTTGTTCGCCGACGCGGCGGCCTTCGAGACCTCTATTCCGCCGATACTGCAGAGGCGCGCGGCGGCGGCAGATTTCGCTGGTTTTTCAGTACATGTCTGGCCGCGGCCGTAGGATCTGTGGCAATTGTCGCGGCGCTGTTCGGCGCCTCCGATCCCAACGACGGCCGCAGCGGTGGCGGCATCGCGCGGCTGCGGACCATCAGCAGCAGCGTCCAGATCGAACCGCCACCGCCCGCGCCGATCGCTCATGATGGCTTGGCGTGGGCGACGCCAAAATCCGACCGCCTCGAAGCAACGACCGGCGCCATGGTCACGCGCTATATCGTGCAGGACAGCATTCGACAGCGCCGCGGCACTCGCGAATACATCCAGAACAAGCCCTATGCGCGGGTACTGGCGCGTCTCGTCGCCGTGCGAGCGGATGCCGTCGGCGCCGTTCCCGCCTTCAATCCCATCCGCCTTTATGGCAATGCGACTCCGATCGGCGAGTCCGATGAGTTGCCGGCAGCAAGTGGCGCCCATGCCAACGGCATCGCCCAACGCGTGGTGGAGCTCCTCGGCAGCATTTTGCCGACCGAGGATGGCCAGGAGCTCGATGCGGGCGAAGTAAGCGACCTCGTCGAACGTGCCCGTGCCTCGGCGCGCGAAGCACTGACGATGCGTCCCGGTTTCCTGCCAGAGGGAGTCAAGGAGCCGGAGGCCGCGAAGCCGAAGAAAGCCGCAGAACCATTGCCAACCAACACTACAGTGCTTGAGAAAACCGGCGGCGAACAGGAAGACGCCGCCGAACTCGAAGGACGTCAGACGCGATCTCACAAAGTTGGACGCGGCGATACGCTGACGCGCATCCTCCAGCAGTCTGGCGCCGATCCGCAATTGGCACGCGGCATGGTCGAGGCCGCGCGAGGCTTGTTCGTCGAGCGCGATCTGACAACGGGCTTCATCGTCGATCTGACGCTCGAGCCCAGCCTCGCCAATCCTGATCAATTGGAGCCGATCCGCTTTGCGGTCTACGATGACCAGGGCGGCCATCGTGTGAGCGTCGAGCGAAGCGCTGCGGGTGAATTCCAGGCTTCGGCGACTCCGCTTTCCGACGGTCGGCGCGTGACACAGTCGCGCGAAAGCGCGCGTAGCGTAGCGGCTAGTCTCTATGCCGGGGTCTATCATGCGGCGCTCTCGCAGGGCGTTGACCCCGAGGTGATCCTCCAAATCCTTCGCCTTCATGCCCACGAAACAGATTTCCGCCGCCGAGCACGCGTCGCCGACGAACTCGAGCTGTTCTTCGATCTGCGCGAGGAGGGACGCGGCGAGGAGCAGCTCGGCGAGTTGCTCTACTCGGCGATCACCGCCGCGGGTGAGTCCCAGCGCTTCTTCCGCTTCCGCGCCGGCGATGGAACGATCGACTACTACGACGAAGAGGGAAACAATTCGCGCAAGTTCCTCATTCGACGACCCATTCGCGGCGAGGAAGCGCGGCTGACTTCGGGCTTTGGCGTGCGCTACCATCCCCTGCTGAATGCGCGCAAGGCCCATACCGGCGTCGACTGGGCGGCTCCGATCGGAACTCCCATTCTTGCGGCCGGCAACGGTGTCATCGAAGAGTCGGCGTTCAAAGGACAATACGGAAATTACATCCGGATCCGACACCCGAACGGGTATCAGACGGCCTACGCGCATATGAGCAGGTTCGCAGCCGGCGTAGCACCCGGCGTGCGCGTGCGGCAGAGCCAGATCATCGGCTACTCTGGCAACACGGGCTTCTCGACCGGCCCGCATCTCCACTACGAGGTGCTGGTGAACAACCAGTTCGTCGACCCGCTGTCGATCCAAGTGCCGCGCGAGAAGCGGTTGACCGGACGTCAGCTCGCCGAATTCCAGAAAGAGCGCGCGCGCATCGAGGATCTGCTCCGCCGCCGACCGATCCGCGTCGAGCAGATCGCCGGCCGGTAGAGCGCGCTCGTAACGCTGAGAAAGCTAGGCAGCCGCTCCCCGTCACACTTCCGATCGGAACGGCCGCGACAGCAGGGACGCGATCGCCGCGTCGACCGTCAGCTCACCCTCGATGATGGCATGAACGGCTGCGGAGATCGGCATATCGACGCCATGGTCCGCCGCCTGGCGAACGGCGGACGCGGCCGTATAGACGCCTTCCGCCGTCGACTTCAGATCCGACATTGCCTCGCTGAGGCCGCGCCCCTGACCCAGCAGTCGTCCGAGACGCATGTTCCGCGACTGCGGGCTACCACAGGACAGCAGCAGGTCACCGAGGCCCGAGAGCCCCAGCAAAGTCTCGGGATGCGCGCCGAGGGCCTGACCCAAGCGGCGCAATTCGGCGAACCCGCGCGTCACCAGTGCCGCATGCGCACTCGCACCGAGTTTTCGGCCGTCGACGATACCGGCAGCGATCGCGAGGACATTTTTCAAGGCACCGCCGAGCGCCACGCCGGTCGTATCGCCGCTCCAATAGAGCCTGAATTGACGATAGCCGATCGCCTCGACAAGGGCTTTGCCGAGCGCTTCGTCGGCGCACGCAAGCGTCAGCGCGGTCGGCAGCCCCCGCACCACGTCGTCGGCGAAGCCGGGGCCTGACAGCACCGCCACGCGGCAAGACGGGATCTCTTCGGCAAGGACATCGGTCATAAGCTTCCCGGTGATCTGCTCGAGCCCTTTCGAGCAGATCACGACCGGCGTTTTCGGCGCGAGAAAAGGCGCAAGCGCGCGTGCCGTCGATCGCTGCGACTGGGCGGGCGTTACCAGAAGCACCGCATCGACCTCAGCCATACGACTGAGATCGGATGTGGCGGCAAGATCGGAATCGAGCGTGACGCCCGGCAGATAGGCCGCATTCGTGTGCCGCTGATTGATCTCATCGACGACATCGGCAGCGCGCGCCCACATCAACACGCGGCGGCCCGCGAGGCGCGTTGTCGCCGCGAGCGCCGTGCCCCACGCGCCGCCGCCGACGACGCCGATCGTCTCAAGCGCCATGGCGAAAAGACGACGTCAGCGCACGTTCAAAGATCGTCGGCACTACTCAATCTCCCTGATCGTCGCCGGGGGCGCTGGACATCGCCGCCGGAAGTTGCGCCGCTGAAAGATCGCCAGCTCGTCCCGCCGCGCGCGCCTTTTCTTTGCGTCGCACGAGGTTCTGGCGCAGCTTGACCGCGAGCCGCGCCTCGCGATTTGCGCTTTTCGCGGACTTGCTCGAACGTTGCCCGTCGTCCGATCCCTGCATGACACTCGGTTCCGTTGCGACCACTTTCGAAGTGGCCCGCTTCTTACGCGGCACCATCAACCAAGCAGACCGGCGCCCGCCAGGCGTGCCCTGAGATCGGCTTCCGCGGCTTCAAGCCGTTGCGGATCCGTCGAGCGCAGGACCAGCTCGGTCCCGTACAGGCGCCCGTCGCGGACAAAGGGGTAGCTGCCCATCGACACATCCGCAAAGGCCTTCTGCGATTGCTCCAGCGGGTTCGCGATTTCCCCTTCCGGCTTCAACAGCTCGATCGTTACCGCGAGCATCTTGCGACCGGTTTTGAGCTCAGGCGTGACCGCATCGAGCATCACCTGCATGACTGTGGGAATCCCGGCCATGACGATCACATTGTCGAGCTTGAAACCCGGCGCGATCGAGACTTTGTTCGGCACGATCGTCGCACCGTGCGGAATGCGAGCCATCCGCATCCGCGCCGGTGTCGCTTCGACGCCGCGACGCGCGAAGTGCGCGAGCATGATCTCCTTGACCTCGGGATGATGATCGATCGGTACGCCGAACGCCTTGGCGATGCTGTCCGCGGTGATGTCGTCATGCGTCGGCCCGATGCCGCCGGTCGTGAACAGATACGTGTAACGGCGCCGCAGGTCGTTCACGGCCGCGACAATCTCGTCTTCCACGTCAGCGACGACGCGCACCTCCCGAAGGCGCACACCGATCATCGTGCAATGATCGGCGATGGTGCCGATATTCTTGTCCTTGGTGCGGCCGGAGAGGATCTCGTCGCCTATAACGAGAAGCGCCGCCGTTACGATCGTTTCGTCCTGGTGGGTCATGGCGCTCTCCGAACATAATCTGTCGACGACCGCGGACCCATCCGCGAAGTGCGGGCCGCGCCGATCAGCCAGGAACTTGTAACTGCAGTGATTGTCTACCCCGCTTGATGAACATCCGCCATAGTGGGGGACGGCTGTTCAGCATCCGCTCTAGTTCGAGCACTGTCGTGAGCTGACTGTCGCCGACCGATACGATGACGTCACCGGCTCTGAAGCCCACGCGCTCGGCAACCGACCCGCTGCGCACGCTGAGGATGACGGTGCCCTGAATGTCGTCGATATCAAGCTCATCGGCGATGTGGGGCAGCAGGTTCGAGACGCGGGCGCCGTCGAGAGGATGATCGCCGGTCAGATTGCGGACGTCGTCGCGCCCGATCTCCGGCGCCGGCTGAAGCATCAGCATGACGAACGCCGGCCGCCCTTTGCGTATGACTTCGACGCGCACGCGCATCCCGAGGCCGCGCGTCGCCAGGCGATAATTCACCGCGCGCGCATCGAGGACGTCGTGGCCATCGATACTGGTGATGACATCGCCGGGCTCGAGACCGGCCTCCGCGGCCGGGCTTCCCTTATGGACGCGGGTGACGAGCGCGCCCGACGGACGCCCGAGCCGCAGACCTTCGGCGATATCACGCGTGATCGAATCGAGGCGGGCGCCGAGCCAGGGTCGCTGGATCTTCTTGCCCGTCAGCGCGCTGTCGACATAGAGCCGCACGAGATTGGACGGGATCGCGAAACCGATGCCGTGCGAGCCACCAGAACCGGAGTAGATGGCCGTATTGATGCCGATGAGCTGGCCCTTCATATCGACCAGGGCACCACCCGAGTTGCCGGGATTTATCGGAGCGTCGGTTTGAATGTAGGCCTGGATATCGGCCCGACCGACCTCTGAGCGGCCAAGCGCGGATATTATGCCGCTCGTCACGGTCTGCCCGACGCCGAACGGGTTGCCGATGGCGAGCACCAGATCGCCGACCTCGACCGCGTCCGAATCGTCGATCTTGAGGGACGGGAAATTGCCGTCGCCGCCCTCGATGCGGAGGATCGAGATATCGGTTTTCTCATCCTGCAGGACGACTTTGGCATCGAATTCGCGACGGTCGGCGAGAACGATGCGGATCTCGGACGTGGCTCCAACCTTGACGACGTGCGTGTTGGTGACAATGACGCCATACTCGCTCGCGCGGCATCCCGCTGCGATCGCCGAAGAGGCGCAAAAACGGGTCGTTGAGTTGGCTGACACGGCCACGCGTATAGACGTTGACGACGGCGGGCGCCGCCAGCTTCACGATCGGCGCGAACGACAACTGCATTGCCGGACGCGATGGCGGTGGTTCCCGGCGCTGCGCAGCGGCCGGCGACAGCCCTCCGAAGCTGGTCATCGCCACCATCGCGATCGCTGCGATGCAGCGGCTCGGTTCGCCGCGTCGATCGTGCGTCCCGCTCATATCCACTCCAGGCGGAAGTCCGGCTCCCCATCCGCGCCGTCCAGCGCGCATCGGATCACGGCGCGCAGTTTAACGCGAGGCCGGACCTCCCGGCCAGGGCAATGCGCCTAACGCTCCGAGGTTTACAAAGGTTCGTACAGGGGTAAATCGGCGTCGAATGCGCAGGGAGCGCATGGACGCTCACTGCGAGCGACCGTGGCCGCGCTGTTGCTATCGCGACAGCCCGGCGATCACGTTATCGATTGAAGTTGCCACCTCGCCGATCGATGCCATGCCATCGACGGAGCGCAGCGTCTGTTTGCAAAAATAATAGCCGATCAGCGGTGACGTATCGCGGTAGTACGCCATCATCCGGGTCGTGACCGTCTCGGCGTTGTCGTCGCTTCGGCGTGAGAACTCGGTGCTGCCACAGACGTCGCAGACGCCGCGCACCTTGGGCCGCTTGAAGCGGTCATGGTAGCCCTGACCGCATTTGGCGCACGCATAGCGCCCGACGATCCGCTCCACCAGCCGGTTGAAGTCGGCCTTCAGCTCGATCACTGCGTCGAGCTTGTTGCCCTTCTCGGCCAGCATCCGGTCGAGCGCAGCGGCCTGCATCAGCGTGCGCGGGAAGCCATCGAGAATGAACCCACCTGCGCAATCCGGCTGCTCGATACGCTCGGAGATGATCTTGACGACGACGTCGTCGGGGACGAGTTCCCCCTTCGCCATCAGCGCCTCTGCCTCGAGGCCATCCTTGGTTCCGGCTTTCGCCGCCGATCGGAGCATTTCCCCGGTCGAAAGTTGCACCAACCCGCGCTTCTTGGCGATTTCCTGGGCCTGCGTCCCCTTGCCCGCCCCCGGCGGTCCCAACAGGATCAGATTCATCGGCGCCCACCTCTGGACGAAGCACCTCTAAGTTTCGCCTTCTTGATGAGCCCCTCGTATTGATGCGCGAGGAGATGGCTCTGGATCTGCGCGACGGTATCCATGGTCACGCTCACCGCGATGAGCAACGAGGTGCCACCGAAGTAGAACGGCACCGCTGCGTAGGCGATCAGCAGTTCGGGCAGGACGCAGACGACGGCCAGGTACAGGGCGCCCACGAGGGTGATGCGGGTCAGCACGTAGTCGATGTGCTCGGCAGTCTTTTCACCCGGACGGATACCCGGGAGATAACCACCGTACTTGCGCAGGTTGTCCGCGGTGTCCTTCGCATTGAACACGACCGCCGTGTAGAAGAACGCGAAGAAGATGATCATCGCCACATAGATCAGGATATGCAGCGGCTGACCGCGGCCAAGCGCCGCGACGACTGCGTTGAGCCAATCCGAACCCGTCCCACCGCCCTGACTGAACTGCGCCGCCGTGATCGGCAGGAGCAGCAGCGACGACGCGAAGATCGGCGGAATGACGCCGGCCGTATTGAGCTTCAACGGCAGGTGCGACGCCTCGCCCTGGAACATCCGATTACCCACTTGTCGTTTTGGGTACTGGATGAGCAGACGACGTTGGGCGCGCTCCATGAAGACGATTGCCGCGACGACGGCCAGCATGAGCACCAGCAACGCGAGCAGCAGCGGCACCGCAAGCGCGCCGGTGCGCGCGAGTTCGAACAGGCCAATGATTGCGCTCGGGAGGCCCGCGACGATCCCGGCGAAGATGATCAGCGATATACCGTTGCCAACGCCGCGCGCAGTAATTTGCTCGCCGAGCCACATCAGGAACATCGTGCCGCCGACCAGCGTGATCACGGTCGACATGCGGAAGAACCACCCGGGATCGACGACGACCGCCCCCGAGATTCCACGTGAACCCTCGAGCCCGATCGCGATGCCGTAGGCCTGGAAGGCCGCAAGCACGACCGTGAGATAGCGGGTGTACTGGTTGATCATCTTGCGGCCCTGCTCGCCCTCCTTCTTGAGGGCTTCAAGCTTGGGCGACACGGACGACATCAGCTGCATGATGATCGATGCAGAGATGTAGGGCATGATATTGAGCGCGAAGATCGCCATGCGCTCGATGGCGCCGCCGGCGAACAGATTGACCATGCCGAGAATGCCGGACGAATTCTGGCGGAAGGTCTCGGCAAAGGCGACCGGATCGATACCTGGCATCGGGATGAAGGTGCCGATGCGATAAACGATCAGCGCCCCCAGCGTGAACCAGATCCGTTTCTTGAGCTCTTCCGCTTTGGAAAAGGCTCCGAAATTCAGGTTTGCGGCGAGTTGTTCGGCGGCCGATACCATGGCGTCTCAGGCTCCCGGGACGGGCAGAAGCCCCGCGCCGGATGCCGGAGCGGAGCCACGCGCATTTCGCTCAACATGGGGCTTCAACGCGTCCGGTGCAACTGGCGGGCAACGCCGCCCTGTGCCCGATCATCCGTTCCGCCCCGGTCAGGTCCGCGTTCGGCTACTGAGCCGAACGCACGCCGAGGCTCACTCGTCCTCGGCTTTTTTCTTGGCCGGACCGCCAGCTTTGACTCGCTTGGCGGCGCGCTTGGCGCGCTTGTCTTCGTCGGCCTGGAGAACTTTCTTCTCGATCAGGGAAATCGATCCACCCGCCTGCTCGATCGCCGCGCGCGCCGAGGCGGTCGCGTGGTTGATCGTCAGCTTGAGGGCCGCTTTCAATTCGCCGCCGCCGAGAACGCGAACGCCGCTGAGATCACGCCGCACCAAACCGGCAGACTTGAGCGCCGCCACATCGACCGGCTTACCCGCATCGAGTTGGCCAGCATCCACCGCCGCCTGCAGCCGGCCGAGAGTCACCTCGTTGAAATCGTCCCGGCTCCGCGACCGGAAGCCACGCTTCGGCAGGCGCCGATGAAGCGGCATCTGACCGCCCTCGAAGCCACCGATGGCAACGCCCGAGCGCGCCGTCTGGCCCTTACCGCCGCGACCGCCGGTCTTGCCCATGCCGGAACCGATGCCGCGTCCGATCCGGATCCGCGTCTTGCGCGAACCGGCGTTGTCCTTGATCTCGTTGAGACGCATTTCGCGCTCCATCCTTGCTCGAAGCCGCTATTTCGTCTCTTCGACGATTTTGACGAGGTGCCTGATCTTGTGGATCATGCCGCGCACTTCAGGCGAATCCTGAAGCGTCCGGCGGCGGCGCATCTTGTTGAGGCCAAGACCGATAAGGGTCTGGCGCTGGATTTCCGGGCGACGCGACGCGCTCGCGATCTGCTCGACCGTGATCGTCTTGCCGGCGCCACTCTTGCCGTCTGCCATGGTGTTCCTCGTACCTTATGGCGCCGATCGTCGGGGCCGCAACCATTTGCCGGGTTGCGGCCGCCGCCTCACGCCTGTTCCTGGGTCGCGTCCGTAGCCTCGCCCGCCGAGTCACGCCGGCGTGCCACGATCTCGCTCACTTTCTTGCCGCGACGCGCGGCGACACCGCGCGGGTTCTCTTGAATCTTCAGGGCATCGAACGTGGCGCGGACCATGTTGTATGGGTTCGAAGAGCCGAGCGACTTCGCGACGACGTCACGTACGCCGAGCGCATCAAACACGGCGCGCATCGGACCGCCGGCGATGATGCCGGTGCCCGGAGGCGCCGAGCGCAGCACGACTCGGCCGGCGCCATGACGGCCCTGGCAGTCATGATGCAGGGTGCGCTTGTCGCGCATCGGCACTCGCAGCATCGCGCGCCGTGCAGCTTCACCCGCCTTGCGGATCGCTTCCGGCACTTCGCGCGCCTTGCCGTGGCCGAAGCCGACCTGGCCCTGCTGATCGCCGACGACGACGAGCGCGGCAAAGCCGAACCGCTTACCGCCTTTCACCACCTTGGCGACGCGATTGATATGAACGAGCTTCTCGATGAACTCGCTCTTGCGGTCATCGTCGCGATCCCGGTCACGGGAAGGATTGCGTGCCACGTGGATAAACCTTTCTCGCTCAGAAGCTCAGGCCGCCCTCGCGGGCGGCATCGGCCAGCGACTTGACGCGGCCGTGATAGATGTATCCGCCGCGGTCGAACACCACTTCCGCGACGCCGGCCTTGACCGCGCGTTCCGCGAGAAGCTTGCCGACCTCGACAGCGGCCGCCTTGTCGGCGCCGGTCTTCAGCTTCGACTTCATATCTTTCTCGATGCTCGAGGCAGCCGCGAGCGTCACGCCCTTGGCATCGTCGATCACCTGCGCATAGATGTGCTTGGACGAGCGGAACACGCAAAGACGCGGGCGTCCGTTCGCGACCTTCTTCAAGGTCCGCCTGACACGATGCGTGCGGCGCTGGAACTGTTTGTCGTGAGCGCTCATCGGTTCTCTCGCTACTTCTTCTTGCCTTCTTTGCGCAGGATGAATTCGCCCTGATAGCGAACACCTTTGCCCTGATACGGCTCCGGGGGACGATAGCCACGGATCTCGGCCGCAACCTGTCCCACCTTCTGCTTGTCAATCCCGCTGATCTGCACCTGGTCCTGCCGGGCGCCGGCAAGCTTGATGTCGATCCCAGCCGGAATCTGGTAGTTGATCTCGTGGCTGAAGCCGAGTTGCAGCGTCAGCTCCTTGCCCTTCAGCGCGGCGCGGAAGCCGACGCCGTGGATCTCGAGCGTCTCGGCATAGCCGTCGACGACACCCTTGATCTGGTTCGCGATCAACGTCCGCGACAGGCCCCACATCGCGCGCGCGCGCTGCGTGTCCTCGCGCGGCGAAACCTTCACCGCGTTGCCATCCTTCTCGACCTTCACGTCCTCGGGCAGCGTCACCGACAATTCGCCTTTCGGCCCTTTGACTTTGACGGTCTGCCCGCTCACCTCGGCCTGCACGTTGGCCGGGATCGGGACCGGATTCTTGCCGATGCGCGACATCGTCTCACTTCCTCAAATCAATTCGTCCAGGTGCGGGCGCCAGTTCGACTGAGCGCCGCGCCTTAGAACACGCTGCAAAGTACCTCGCCGCCAACCTGCTCCTCGCGGGCGCGGGTATCCGACATCACGCCCTTGGGCGTCGACAGGATCGCCACACCGAGACCGTTCGCGATCGTCGGCAGCTCACGCAGAGCGGAGTACACGCGCCGTCCCGGCTTCGAGACACGGGCGATCTCGCGGATCGCCGGCTCGCCGTTCAGGTACTTGAGCTCGATCTCGAGTTCGGACTGGCCGTCCTTGTGATCGACGCGCGTGTAGCCGCGGATATAGCCTTCTTCGGCCAACACGTCGAGAACGCGGGTTCTCAAGTTGGAGGCCGGGCTCGTGACCTTCGGGCGCCGACGCATCTGCGCATTGCGGATGCGGGTCAGCATGTCCCCGAGCGGATCGTTCATCGCCATGGGATCTCGTCCTCTCTACCAGCTCGACTTGACCATGCCGGGGATCATCCCCTGGCTTGCCAGCTCGCGGAGCTGGTTGCGACACAGCTTGAGCTTGCGATAGTAGCCGCGCGAGCGACCGGTGATTTCGCAACGGTTGCGAATGCGCGTCTTTGACGAATTCCGCGGCAGCTTGGCGAGTTTCAGGCGCGCAGCAAAGCGCTCCTCCGCCGGCTTCGTGAGGTCGGCCGCCTTCTCCTTGAGCGCCTTGCGGCGCTCGGCATACTGGTCGACCATCCGGCGGCGCCGGTTGTTCTTTTCTACTGAGCTCGTCTTGGCCATCAGGTCCTCCAAGAACCTTGTATCGAAACTGCCGCTGCCGTCCGGTTGTCCGGGCTTAGGTGCGGAAAGGAAAGTTGAAGCCCCGCAGCAGCTCCCGCGCCTCGTCGTCAGAGGCGGCGGTCGTGCACACGATGACGTCCATGCCCCAGATCTCGTCGACCTGGTCGTAGTCGATCTCCGGGAACACGATGTGCTCCTTGAGGCCGAGCGCGAAGTTGCCGCGGCCATCGAAGCTCTTCGGGTTCAGCCCGCGGAAGTCCTTCACGCGCGGCAGCGCGATCGTGACCAGGCGGTCGAGGAACTCGTACATGCGGTCGCCGCGCAGCGTCACCTTGGCGCCGAGCGCCATGTTCTCGCGGACTTTGTAGACCGCGATCGACTTGCGCGCGCGGGTGATCACGGGCCGCTGGCCGGCGATCATCGCGAGATCCTTCGATGCGTTCTCGACCTTCTTGCGGTCGTTGACGGCCTCGCCGACACCCATGTTCAGCACGATCTTCTCGAGCCGCGGGATGCGCATCGGATTCGTATATCCGAAATGCTCGGCCATCTTGGCGCGGATTTCGGCTTCGTAGAGCGCCTTCATGCGCGGCTTGTAGTCCGCCGGGCGCGGCTTCTTCGGAACCGCAGCACCGGTCGAAGCAGCAGGCTTGCTCTTCGCTTCCTTCGCGGGAGGGCCGCCCTTGCCGGCTGGCTTGCCGCCTTTAGCGCCAGCGGGGGCGCCACCGCCCTTCTGTTTCGCGTTATCGGCCATGACTACTTGTTCTCCGGAATAACTTCACCTGAGCGCTTCGAGAAGCGCACCTTCTTGCCGTCGGCGAGGAACTTGAAGCCAACACGCGTCGGCTTGCCATCCTTCGGATCCTCGAGCGCGAGATTAGACAGTTGGATCGTCGCTTCCTTGGAGATGATTCCACCCTCGGCCGTCGCGCTCTGGCGCTGATGCTTACGCACCATATTGACGCCGCGAACGAGCGCGCGGTTCTCCTTGGGGATCACCTTGATCACTTCGCCATGCTTGCCCTTGTCGCGGCCGGCCAGCACGATGACGTGGTCACCCTTTTTGATCTTCAGCGAAGGCATTACAGGACCTCCGGGGCAAGCGACATGATCTTGACGTGCTTGCGGGCACGCAGTTCGCGAGTAACCGGTCCGAAGATGCGGGTGCCGATCGGATCGCCGTTGGCGTTGATCAGCACGGCCGCATTACGGTCGAACCGGATCAGCGAGCCGTCCGAGCGGCGCACGCCCTTGGCGGTCCGCACGATCACGGCCTTCATGACCTGGCCCTTCTTGACGCGACCCCGGGGGATCGCCTCTTTGACGGACACGACAATAGTGTCGCCGATCGTCGCGTAGCGCCGCTTCGACCCGCCGAGCACCTTGATGCACTGCACACGACGGGCGCCGGAATTGTCGGCCACGTCGAGATTTGATTCCATCTGGATCATGGGAGATCCCTAGTCCTTCTTGCCTCGAATGCTCAGCGCATCCGACCCTAGTTCAGTGGCCGCACGCGACCCGCATCATCCAATCGTGTCAGCCAGCCGTCTGCTTCAGCGCAACCCACCGCTTGTGCCGCGAGATCGGCGCGCTTTCCTGGATGCGCACCTTATCGCCCGTCTTGAAGGTATTCTCCTCGTCGTGCGCCTGATACTTCTTCGACCGGCGCACGGTCTTCTTCAGCAGCGGATGCGTAAACCGACGCTCCACTTCGACCACGATCGTCTTGTCGTTCTTGTCGGAGACGACGACGCCGCTCAAAACGCGCTTTGGCATGTTCGTACTCCTCTCAGCGACCGGCGACGGGGGCGTTGCCCCGGAGCGTGCGCGCATACGTCTTCACCCGGGCGATCTCGCGTCGAACGATGCGAATGCGCGCCGTATTCTCGAGCTGGCCGGACGCCGCCTGAAAGCGCAGGTTGAACTGCTCTTTCTTCAGCTTGAGCAGCTCTTCCTCGAGCTGATCGGACGTCATGCCCTTGAATTTCTCTGTCGCCATCTCCGGCCTCTTAACTCTCAATCAAACCCGCGCCCCGCCCCTGGCAGAGCGCAGAAATTCTCACAACAGGCGCGTCACGATCCGCGTCGCGATCGGCAGCTTGGCGGCGCCGAGCGTAAGCGCCTCGCGCGCGACCACGTCCGTCACACCGTCAATCTCGAACATGATGCGACCAGGCTTGACCCGGCACACCCACAACTCCGGGCTGCCTTTGCCCGAACCCATGCGGACTTCGGCAGGCTTCTTGGTCACCGGCACATCCGGGAAGATGCGGATCCACACGCGACCGGCGCGCTTCATGTGGCGCGTGATTGCGCGGCGCGCCGCTTCGATCTGGCGCGCGCTCAGCCGCTCCGGCTCCACAGCCTTGAGGCCATGGGAGCCGAAATTGAGATCGGTGCCCCCTTTGGCGGCGCCGTGAATGCGGCCCTTGTGGGCCTTGCGGAACTTAGTCCGTTTCGGTTGCATCATGGTCGTCGTTCCTCGAACGAATTAGTCGCGGGGCCGGCGGTCGCCGCGATCACCCCGATCGCCGCGATCCTCGCGCCGGCGGCGATCACCGCCACCACCGCCTTCTTGCGATTCCATCGCGCGACGCTCCGATGCCATCGGATCGTGCTCGATGATCTCGCCCTTGTAGATCCACACCTTCACGCCGATGATGCCATACGCCGTGCGTGCGATGCCGTAGCCGAAATCGATGTCGGCGCGCAGCGTGTGCAGCGGCACGCGACCTTCGCGGTACCACTCGACGCGGGCGATTTCGGCACCGCCAAGGCGACCCGAGACGTTGATCCGGATGCCCTGCGCGCCGAGCCGAAGCGCGGATTGAACCGAGCGCTTCATGGCGCGCCTGAAGGCAACGCGGCGCTCGAGCTGCTGGGCGATCGTCTCGGCGACAAGCACCGCGTCGATCTCAGGCTTGCGAACTTCGACGATGTTCAAATGAACGTCCGACGACGTGAGGCCCGCGAGCTCGCCGCGCAGCTTCTCGATGTCGGCGCCCTTCTTGCCGATCAGAATGCCCGGTCGCGCCGAGTGAACGGTCACCCGGCACTTCTTGTGCGGGCGCTCGATCACGATCTTCGAGATGCCGGCCTGGCGCTGCATTTTCATGACATGAGCGCGCATCGCCATGTCTTCGTGCAGCAGCCGACCATACTCGCCGCGCGCCGCGAACCAGCGGCTGTCCCAGGTCCGGTTGATGCCGACGCGAAGGCCGACCGGATTGACTTTGTGGCCCATCAGTTGGCCTCCTCTGCGCTCTTCTCGGCCGCCGGTGCTGCCGCAGCCGCCTCGCGAACGACGACGGTGATTTCGGCGAAGGGCTTCGTGATGCTGCTCGAGCGACCACGACCGCGGGCATGGAAGCGCTTCATCACCAGGTTCTTGCCAACCCATGCTTCCGACACGATCAGATCGTCGACGTCGAGGCCGTGATTGTTCTCGGCATTGGCCACCGCGCTCATCAGGCACTTGCGCACGTCACCCGCGATCCGCTTGCGCGAAAACTCGAGTTCGGTCAGCGCCGTCTGCACCTTCTTGCCGCGGATCATGGCGGCCACGAGATTGAGCTTCTGGGGGGAGATGCGCAGATTGCGCGTCACCGCCTTCGCCTCGTTCTCGGGCAGACGCCGTTCGCCTTTGGGCTTACCCATATTACCTGCCCCTCGTCGCTTTCTTGTCGCCGCTGTGGCCGTGGAAGGTCCGCGTCGGCGAGAACTCACCGAACTTGTGACCGACCATGTCCTCGTTGACCGACACGGGAATATGCTTCTGTCCGTTGTGCACGCCGAACGTCAGTCCCACGAACTGCGGGAGAATGGTCGAGCGCCGCGACCAGATCTTGATGATCTCGCTGCGGCCCGACGCGCGCACCTTCTCGGCTTTCTTCAAGAGATAGCCGTCAACAAACGGACCTTTCCAAACCGAGCGTGCCACTGTCCTGTGCTCCCTGGTCCTAAATTACTTGCTCTTGCGACTGCGCGAGCGAACGATGAACTTATCGGTCGACTTGTTCTTGCGCGTCTTAAAGCCCTTGGTTGGTTTGCCCCACGGCGTCGCCCAATGCTTGCCGCCCTTGGTGCGGCCGCCGTTGGGGTGATCGACGGGGTTCATCATCACCGAACGCACTGTCGGGCGGATGCCCAGCCAGCGTGTACGACCGGCCTTGCCGGTGGAGACGTTGCCGTGGTCCGGATTGGAGACCGCACCAACCGTCGCCATGCATTCCTGGCGCACGCGCCGCGTCTCGCCTGATTTCAGCTTCAGCACCGCCCAGCCGGCATCGCGGCCGACGAGCTGCACGAACGCACCAGCGGAGCGCGCGATCTGTCCGCCGCGTCCCGCCTTGAGCTCGACGTTGTGCACGATCGTGCCGATCGGGATCGAGGAGAGCGGCATCGCATTGCCGGGCTTCACGTCGACAGCCGCACCCGCGATTACCTTGTCGCCGATGTTCAACCGCTGCGGCGCCAGGATATAGGCGAGCTCGCCATCGGTGTACTTGATCAGCGCGATGAATGCGGTCCGGTTCGGATCGTACTCGAGCCGCTCGACCACGCCCTCGATGTCGAACTTGCGGCGGCGGAAATCCACGCGCCGATAGGTCTGCTTATGACCACCACCGACATGGCGCATGGTGATGCGCCCGTGATGGTTGCGACCACCCGACTTGGACTTACCCTCGACCAGCATCTTGACCGGCGCACCCTTCCAAAGGTGCGACTTGTCGACGAGCACGAGCTGGCGCCGGCCGGGCGAGGTTGGACGGAATGTCTTGAGTGCCATGGCGTCCTACTCCTCAAAGACCCGTCGTGATGTCGATCGAGTGGCCTTCCTCGAGCGTCACGATGGCCTTCTTGACCTCGCCCTGACGGGCCACGATTCCCTTGAACGTCTTCATCTTGCCCTTGCGGACAAGCGTGTTCACGGCCTTCACCTTGACGTTGAAGAGCTTCTCGACCGCTGCCTTGATCTCCGGCTTGGTCGCGCTCTTGGCCACCTTGAAGATGACTTGGTTCGATTCCGATGCGAGCGTCGCCTTCTCGGTGATGACCGGCGATCGGATGACGTCGTAAGCGCTGAGCTTGCTCATTTAAAGCGCTCCTCGAGAGCGGCAACCGCCGCCTTTGTCAGCACCAGCTTCTTGCGGCGCAGAATGTCGTAGACGTTGATGCCCTGGATCGGCAGCAGATCGACGTTCGGGATGTTGCGCATCGCCTGCACGAAACCCGTGTCGAGTTCGGCGCCGTCAATGAACAGGGCGTTGGTCAGGCCGAGCGTCGCGAGCTGCGCCCGCAGACCCTTGGTCTTGCCATCGGTCGACGCGGCCTTCTCGAGCACGACGATCTCGCCGGCCTTGGCTTTCGCCGAGAGCGCATGGCGAAGCGCCAGCGCGCGCACCTTCTTCGGCAGAGCGATCGCGTGGCTCCTCGGCTTCGGCCCGAAGACCTTACCGCCACCGCGGAACTGCGGCGCCGACTTGTCGCCGTGACGGGCGCCACCGGTGCCCTTCTGCTTGTACATTTTCTTGCCCGTGACGGTCACTTCCGACCGATCCTGGGCGTGATGCGTGCCGGCCATCCGCTTCAAGAGCTGCCAGCGCACCGTCCTCTGGATGAGGTCGGGACGCGGCTCGAGATTGAAGATCGCATCGGCGAGCTCGACCGTACCGGCCGATGCCGCATCAAGCGTGGTAACTGGGGTTTGCATCACGCCTGCTCCGTCGTCGATTGCGCAGCCGCGGCAGCGTCGCGCTTACGGAACGAGCCGGGCTTCGGCGCATCCTTGTGCAGCGACTTCTTGACGGCATCGCGGATCAGCACCCAGCCGCCCTTCGATCCGGGCACCGCGCCGCGGATCAGGATGAGGCCACGCTCGACGTCCGTCTTCACCACCTCGAGATTGAGCGTGGTGATGCGCTCGTCGCCCATGTGGCCGGCCATCTTCTTGCCTTTGAAGACTTTGCCGGGATCCTGGCGCTGCCCGGTCGAACCGAGCGCACGGTGCGTCACGGAAACACCGTGCGTCGCGCGCAGACCGCCGAAGTTCCAGCGCTTCATGCCGCCCTGGAAACCTTTACCCTGGCTGGTGCCGGTAACATCGACAAGCTGGCCGGTGGCGAAGTGGTCGGCCGTGATCTCGGCGCCCACATCGATCATGTTCTCGGGGCTGACCCGGAACTCGACCATCTTGCGCTTCGGTTCAACCTCGGCACGCGCGAAGCCGCCGCGCTCCGCCCGGGTTACCCGGTTCGGTTTGCGCTTGCCGGCGCCGAGCTGCAGCGCGGTGTAGCCGTTCTTCTCTTGCGTCAGGTGGGCGACGACCTGCACGTTATCGAGCTTCAGCACGGTCACGGGGATATGCTCCCCGGACTCTGTGAAGACCCGCGTCATCCCGACCTTCTGAGCGATCACTCCGGAACGCATGCGTTGCATTCCTTTCCCTTGGGCTTGAGCCACTGGTTCCTACTCGACATGCCACCCGCGAGCGTAAGCTCGCGATAGACCCATCAAGCAGCCATCAGAGCTTGATCTCCACATCCACGCCGGCGGCGAGGTCCAACTTCATCAGTGCGTCCACCGTCTGCGGCGTCGGATCGACGATGTCGAGGAGCCGCTTATGTGTCCGCATTTCGAACTGCTCACGGCTCGTCTTGTCGATGTGCGGCGAGCGGTTGACCGTAAACTTCTCGATACGTGTCGGCAGCGGAATCGGGCCTCGCACCTCGGCGCCGGTTCGTTTCGCCGTATTCACGATCTCCCGGGTCGACGCATCGAGAATTCGATGGTCGAACGCCTTGAGCCGGATCCGGATGTTTTGGCCGTTCATCGTCCTACTCGTCCCGCTTGCAAAATGAAGAGCGCCCGCTGTTTCAGGAACACCGGGCGCTCGTTACTGTCCGCCTCTATTCGATGATCTTGGTGACGACGCCGGCGCCGACCGTACGACCACCCTCACGGATGGCGAAGCGCACGCGCTCTTCCATGGCGATCGGCTGGATCAGGTCGACGAGGAATTCGGCGTTGTCGCCGGGCATCACCATTTCCGTCCCTTCCTTCAGCTTGACGATGCCGGTGACATCGGTCGTGCGGAAGTAGAACTGCGGACGGTAGTTGTCGAAGAACGGCGTATGCCGGCCGCCCTCTTCCTTCGTGAGGATGTAGGCTTCGGCCATGAACTTCTTGTGCGGCTTCACGGAACCCGGCTTCGCGAGCACCTGGCCACGCTCCACGGCTTCCTTATCGATGCCGCGCAGGAGGCAGCCGACATTGTCGCCAGCCTCGCCCGAGTCGAGCAGCTTGCGGAACATCTCGACGCCGGTGACGATCGTCTTCTGGGTGTCCTTGAGGCCGATGATCTCGGCTTCCTCGCCGACCTTGATGGTGCCGCGCTCGATGCGGCCGGTGACGACCGTGCCGCGGCCCGAGATCGAGAACACGTCTTCGATCGGCAGAAGGAACGGCTTGTCCTTCGGGCGCTCGGGGAGCGGGATGTAGGTGTCGAGCGCGTCGTACAGCTTGAGGATCGCCTCGTCCGCGAGCGGACCCTTTTCGCCGTTGAGCGCCTTGATCGCCGCACCGCGGATCACCGGCACGTCGTCACCGGGGAACTGGTACTGCTTCAGCAGTTCGCGCACCTCGAGTTCAACGAGGTCGAGGAGTTCTTCGTCATCGACGACGTCGCACTTGTTGAGGAACACGACGATGTAGGGGACGCCGACCTGGCGCGCGAGCAGGATGTGCTCACGGGTCTGGGGCATCGGACCGTCGACTGCGGACACGACCAGGATCGCACCGTCCATCTGGGCGGCACCGGTGATCATGTTCTTCACGTAGTCGGCGTGGCCCGGGCAATCGACGTGCGCGTAATGCCGATTCTCCGTCGAATACTCGACGTGGCTGGTCGCGATCGTCAGAATCTTGGTCGGATCGCGGCGGCCCTGGCTTTCCGAAGCCTTGGCGACTTCGTCATAAGCGATGGCTGTCTTGGTCCAACCCTTGTCGTGCGAAACCTTCGTCAGCGCCGCCGTCAGCGTCGTCTTGCCGTGATCGACATGCCCGATCGTGCCGACATTGCAATGCGGCTTCGTGCGATCGAATTTCTCCTTGCCCATCTCAGGCTCTCCTCATGCGTCTGGACGACTGTGCGTCCCATTGGAACTCAGATGTGAATCTCGACGTGTCGGATCAGGCGAACTTCGCCTTCACCTCCTCGGCAACGTTGCGCGGCACTTCGGCGTAATGGGCGAACTGCATCGTGTAGGATGCACGTCCCTGGCTCATCGATCGCAGCTGGCTGACATAACCGAACATGTTGGCCAGCGGCACGTTTGCCCGAACGACGGTCGCATTACCGCGCATCTCCTGATTGCGGATCTGGCCGCGTCGGCTGTTGATGTCACCGATGACACCGCCAACGAAGTCGCCGGGTGTCACCACCTCGACATCCATGATCGGCTCCAGGAGCTTCACGCCCGCCTTCTGGCAACCTTCGCGCATCGCCTGACGGGATGCGACCTCGAACGCGATCGCGGAGCTGTCCACTTCGTGGAACGCACCATCGAACAACGTCACCTTCGTATCCACCAGCGGGAAGCCGATGAGCACGCCGGTGTCCCAGACGCTTTTGACGCCCTTTTCGACACCAGGAATGTATTCCTTCGGCACGACGCCGCCGACGATGTCGGCATCGAACTCGTTGCCGGAGCCGGGTTCCTGCGGCTCGAGCCGCAGCTTGACGCGGGCGAACTGGCCCGAACCGCCGGTCTGCTTTTTGTGCGTGTAGTCGATCTCGGCCATCTTCGCGAGCGTCTCGCGGTAGGCAACCTGCGGCGCGCCCGTCGCGACCTCGACGCCGTGCGTACGGCGCAGGATGTCGACCTTGATCTCGAGATGAAGTTCGCCCATGCCGCGAATAATCGTTTCGCCACTCTCCGGGTCGGTATTGACGCGGAACGAGGGATCCTCAGTCGCCAACTTGGCGAGCGCGACGCCCATCTTTTCCTGGTCAGCCTTCGACTTCGGCTCGACCATCATGTTGATGACCGGCTCGGGGAATTCCATTTTCTCGAGAATGACACGGTGCGACGGATCCGAAAGCGTCTCCCCGGTCCGCGTATCCTTGAGGCCGAGCAATGCGACGATGTCGCCGGCATAGGCTTCCTTGATCTCTTCGCGGTTGTTGGCGTGCATCAGCAGAATGCGGCCAACGCGCTCGCGACGATCGCGGGTCGTGTTGATAACGTGCATTCCGCTCTCGAGCTTGCCCGAGTAGATGCGAGCGAAGGTGAGCACGCCGTAGGGATCGTCCATGATCTTGAAGGCGAGCAGCGACAGCGGATCCTCGTCGATCGGACGACGCAGAACCGGTTCGCCGTTCTTGGGATCGATGCCGGTGAAGGCTTCGCGATCGGCGGGCGAGGGCAGAAAGTCGACGACAGCGTCGAGCAGCGGCTGCACGCCCTTGTTCTTGAACGCCGAGCCGCACATCATCGGATAGAAGGCACGCGTGACCGTCGCCTTGCGGATGCAGCGCTTCAGCGTCGCGACGTCGGGCTCCTTGCCGTCGAAGTAGGCGGCGAGAACCTCATCGTCCATCTCGACCGCGGCTTCGATGAGCGCGGCGCGAAATTCCTTGGCCTTGTCGACGAGATCGGCCGGGATATCGACGGTTTCGAACTTGGCGCCCTTGTCGTCGCCTTCCCAGATGATTGCCGTCATCGTGAGAAGATCGACGACGCCTTTGAAGTTGCTTTCCTCGCCAATCGGGAGCTGCAGCGGCACCGCGCGCGCACCCAGTTTGTCGGCGATGTCGGCGAGACACATGTAGAAGTCGGCGCCGGTCTTATCCATCTTGTTGGCAAAGATGATCCGCGGCACGCCGTACTTGTCGCCCTGGCGCCAGACGGTCTCGGTCTGAGGCTCGACGCCCTGATTGCCATCGAGCACGCATACGGCGCCGTCGAGCACGCGCAGCGAACGCTCGACTTCGATCGTGAAATCGACGTGACCTGGCGTGTCGATGATGTTCAGCCGCTTGCCGGCCCAGAACGTCGTCGTTGCCGCCGACGTAATGGTGATGCCCTTTTCCTGCTCCTGGACCATGAAATCCATGGTCGCAGCGCCGTCGTGGACTTCGCCGATCTTGTGGCTCTTGCCCGTGTAGAAAAGGATCCGCTCGGTCGTCGTCGTCTTCCCGGCGTCGATATGCGCCATGATGCCGAAGTTGCGGTAGTCCTCGATCGCGTATTCGCGGGCCATGATCTCTGCCTCGTCGTCCAGTTACCAGCGGTAATGCGAGAACGCGCGGTTGGCTTCCGCCATCTTGTGCGTGTCTTCGCGCTTCTTCACCGCCGTGCCGCGGTTGTTGGCGGCATCCAGCAGCTCAGCCGACAACCGCTCTTCCATCGTATTTTCGTTGCGCGCACGAGCCGCCGAAATCAGCCACCGGATGGCCAGCGCCTGACGCCGCTCGGTGCGCACTTCGACCGGTACCTGGTAGGTGGCGCCACCAACGCGACGTGAGCGCACCTCGACGGCCGGCATCACGTTTTCCAGCGCCTGATGGAACATCGGCAGCGCATCCGCTTTAGCGCGTTGCTGCATCCGATCCAGAGCACCATAAACGATGGTCTCGGCGTTCGATTTCTTGCCCTCTTTCATGATCGAATTCATGAATTTGGACACGACCAGATCCCCGAACTTCGGATCCGGATTGATTTCCCGCTTCTCGGCACGATGCCTGCGCGACATGCGCTCGTCCCTTCTCGTCTCGTCTGCCGCCCGCGTGGGGCCAGTCCTAAAACGTGAAGCGCCGCCCCCAAAGGCGCGGCGCGCGAATTCTTACTTCGGCCGCTTGGCGCCGTATTTCGAACGACGCTGTTTGCGGTTGGCGACGCCCTGCGTATCGAGCACGCCGCGAATGATGTGGTAGCGCACGCCCGGAAGGTCTTTCACGCGACCGCCGCGGATCATGACCACCGAGTGCTCCTGGAGGTTATGACCTTCGCCCGGGATGTAGCCGATGACTTCGAAGCCGTTGGTGAGGCGGATCTTGGCAACCTTACGCAGCGCCGAGTTCGGCTTCTTCGGCGTCGTCGTATAGACGCGCGTGCAGACGCCACGCTTCTGCGGGCAGGCCTCCATCGCGGGAACCTTGTTGCGCTCCCGTGGCTTCACCCGCGGCTTGCGGATCAGCTGCTGAATAGTCGGCATCGCGCCTCGTCCGTTACCTAGCACCCCGTACGCGGCCAATTGCCCGTGGAGATGCGCCAAAACTGACGAGCCGAGTTGCCCGCTTCCGGGACACTCAGCTCGCAACACCAGAGGATCGAACAGTCCGCCTCAGCGGTCCGCCGATCTTGGTCCGAATTTGCCTCTGCTTGATAACGACAGTGTTTAGCGACGCCGAGTATTGGACACAAGCCCGAATTCGAGGTCGAACACGTAGAGCGCCGATAACGGCGCGTTCGACTTCCAGGCCGTGCCCGATAGCGTCCTACGACCTACCGTGAGAGTGGGCGCAAACTATACAGCTCGACCCACAAGGTCAACACCCTTGGTTGACGATTTTGTCGCGGCACGCAAAAAGCGCAGAAATAGGCTGATTATCGGCTCATCTTGCACGTCACGGCAGGCCGATGCGACCCCATCCAGGCAGCTTCAGCGCCGGCCGGCGGATGTCGACCCCGACCACGGCACCGAGGAACGACACTTCCACGCCCTCCACCCAGGCGATCGTGACGCCAAACAGGCCCTTGAGCGAGACCTGGATGCCGGTCGCGCTCGGGGAGGGGCCGGCATACAGCAAGCCGAGCGTGAAATCCTTGCCAATCGCGGTCGGGAGCAGGCCCGGGGCGAGTTCAGGCACCTCGCGGGCGATGTGAGCGATGAACGTATTCGAGTTGGGGCCCGGCCATGCCCGGTAGCTGCCGGATGCCGAGAAGGGATAATCGGCGACGGCCTGGGCAATATGACCAATCGCTTCGGCGGCGCGCGCGCCCTGCAGAGTGACCAGGATCCGAGGCGTGTTGCTGTACCAATTCCCGTCCGGCGCCCAGTTATCGACGCGCACAGGACGGCCCCAGCCGACCACGTCGTAGCGGGTATAACGGCTCGCTCCTGCCAGCTTCACGACCACCCAGGTATGGTGGGCGAAAGCGCCTTTCCAGCCACCGGTGCGGCCGGCAAGAACGTGGACGACCGCTTGGCGCTCGGCCGTTGGCGGCGGCAGGATGCCGGACGACGACCAGTTGGCGCTACTCCAGTTCCAGGCGGTTGGCCAGTGGCAGCAGAAACAGGACTAAAAAAGCTGTCAGCACGCGCCGAACGATGCTCCTCACCCATCGCTTGGGGTGCTTGTTAGGAACCGCCTGAACTGATTGAGCCATGCACTCCACATACGAAACAGGCGGCTGCAGGGGGGGGCAGGCTCGGGCCTCGTCAGTCGTTAACGCGACCTCAGCCGCTTATCCGTCGACGGCCGACGGCGCAAAACCCGCCCCGCGCGCCTCATCCTCGGAGCAGAACCAGCGCTCACCGCGCGACGAGATCACCCGGATCCGGTCGTAGGTTGGCGACCACGGCAGATGATAGGTCTTCGCACCTTCGCCGCGCCCCGCCACCTTGCCCTTGATCGGGCAACCTTTCGGTGCCCGCGCTTTTGCCTCGTCCCAGACACGCGTGCGCCAGTTCGCCGGTAGCTCCGGTTCCTCGTGGCCGCTCCATAATCCGGCCTTGGCCTCGCGTGCCGCGCTCTGTTCGCTGCGATAACGCGCCATCATGCCATTCTCGGCGAAAACGTGCCCGCCTCTGACGAGCGCCCCCGCGACGTCGTTGGTGCCGGAGAAACACGCCGCGCGCACCGTGCCTGCCGCATCCTTGCCGCTCGGTTCGCAGCGCAAATTGCGGCCGGAAATCATCCGAGAAAGTGCGGTTTGAGCTGACTCGCCACAGCGCCAGCCCCGGTTCTCGGATCGCGCGCACGTCTGATCGCGATCGGGAGCTTCGATCCCGTCCAGCCGTATCGTGACTTGATTGATCCGCAGCGT
>LNEA01000551.1 GCA_001464855.1 Rhizobiales bacterium Ga0077530 | reverse complement strand
CGGACCTCGAAGAGCGGGTCGCTGAACTCGAAGCGACGACGGCTCGCAAAGGTACCCGCAAGGTTTCGCTCACGATCTCGGGCCAGATCTCGCAGGAACTGCTGTTCTGGGACGACGGCCTCCGGAGTGACATGTACGTCACCGGCCCGAACGCCTCGAACTCGCGGTGGCGGTTCCTGGGTTCAGCCAAGATCTCGCCTGAAGTCACTGCCGGCTTCCTGTACGAGATGCAGGCTTATGCCAGCGCCAGCAGCGCCGTGAACCAGGCCAACGGCGGCGATGACGCCGGCGGCATTTTGTTCGGCGGCGGAGCGAACGCTCTCCGTGAAGCCATGGTGTGGATCGAGCACAGCCGCCTTGGCCGCGTGTCGATTGGTCATGGCTCGAACGCTGCGAACAACTCGATCCTCGTCGACCTGTCCGGCAAGGGCATGGCGGCGTCGAACGGCGTGTTCCTGCATTCCAACGCGTTCGTCCTCAGCAATGGCGTCACCTACGCTGTTGCGGGCCAGAACTGGAGTCAGTTCTTCCAGGGTGCTACCGGTGAAGATTGGCTGAATACACGCAACGAGCACATCCAGTACCGCACCCCGACGGTCGCCGGCTTCTCGCTCGGTACCTCGGTCGGTGAAGACAACTACTGGGATGTGGAAGGTCGCTACTCCGGTGAGTTCAACGGCGTTCGTATCGCCGGTCGTTTGGCTTACTCGGTGAACAGCGAATTCAACACGGGTGGCACGGCCGCGACCAACTTTGCCTGCACGGAAAATTGCGACAAGCAGGTCGAGCAGCTCGCGGGTTCTCTGTCGATCCGTCACATGCCAACGGGCCTGTTCTTCACGGGTGCGGCCGGCTGGCGTGAGACGTCGGGCGCCGATGCCACGGGTGGCGTTAGCTTCGAGTCCAACTTCTACTACCTGTCGGGTGGTGTCGCTCGCAACATCACTGGTCTCGGCGACACTGTGTTCTACGGCGAATTCAGCGAGTGGACCGGTGTTTCGCAGAGCGTGTTCGGCCTCACGGCCGAGGATGTCGCCCTCCGGCACTGGGGCGTTGGCATCGTGCAGCACGTCGACGCGGCGGCCATGGAATTCTGGCTGGCCTACAAGAACTACTCGCTCGTGAACGGTGGCGACATCGAACTTGCTGGTGCCGAGGATCTCCACTCGATCACCGCTGGTACCCGGATCCGCTTCTGATCACGATCTCAATTCCCGGTTGACGATCCAAACCAGAACGACAAAAGGGCCACCTCGCGGTGGCCCTTTTGCTTTGGTCGAACGTTCGAAGCGCTATCCGCGCACCAACCAAACGATCAGAACGCCCAAACCGATCGCCGCGAGTCCGCAGAACCGCAAGACCTGCTCAGACATCTCGGCGGCAGCCTGCAGGAGGCGCGTTGCCATCATCGGGGACGCCGCCCACAGCAGTCCCTCGATGACGAGAACCAGACCGAGAGCGGCGACGAAGTCGCTCATCGTTGTGCTGGCGGTTGAGGCGCGGGCGCCACTCCCGATGGGTTGGTGAAGAACCGGAAGAACTCGCTGTCAGGAGACAGCACCATACGCGTGTCACCCGACTTGATGCCCTGCTCGTAAGCCTGCATCGACCGGTAGAACGAGAAAAAGCTTGGGTCCCGGTTGAAGGCATCGGCGAAGATCTTATTGCGCTCGGCGTCACCTGCGCCGCGCATCTGGTCCGACTTGCGTCGGGCCTCTGCTCGGATGGTAATCGCATCGCGATCGGCATCGGCCTGGATCTTGTTGGCGGCGGCTCGACCTTGCGCCCGAAGCTCCTCGGCCTCCTTGAAGCGATCAGCTTTCATGCGGTCGTAGACGCTCTGGAGGTTCTTCTCGGGCAAGTCGGCGCGCTTGATTCGCACGTCGACGACTTCGATACCAAACTCCTGGCCCTGCTTGTTGACCTCCGCGGCGATCGTCTTCATCAGCGCCTCGCGCTTGTCGCGCACGATCTCGATGAAGCTCGCGGAACCGAGCACGCGGCGCAGCGTCGACTGGACGATCGGTCCGAACCGCTGCGGCACGTAGTATTCACTGGTAACCGCCTGGTAGAACTTCAGCGGGTCGTTGATCCGATAGCGCGCGAACGCGTCGACGAGGAGCAGCTTCTGATCGGAGGCTGGAACTTCCTGCGGGTTCATATCGAGATCGAGAATCCGCTTGTCGAAGTACTGCACCGTCTCGACAACCGGGATCTTCCAGTGCAGGCCGGCCTTGTCGATGACCCGCTTCGGCGCGCCAAACTCAAGCACGAGTGCCTGCTCGTTCTGGTTCACGATGAAGAACGCGAAATAGGCGAGAAGTCCGGCTCCGACCAGCAGCGCAACAATGAAGGAAAAGAAAGTGCGCATGATTACTTCACTCCTTGCGGCTTGCGCTGCAACTGGTCGAGGGGCAGGTACGGAACGACGCCCGAGCCCCCCTTGCTGTCGAGAATGATCTTGTCCGCGCCGCCAAGCACGCGCTCCATCGTCTCCAGATAAAGCCGCTGGCGCGTGACTTCAGGCGCCTTGGTGTACTCGGTAAGCACCTGCTCAAAGCGCGAGGCCTGACCGATTGCCTCTTCGACGATCTGCTTCTTGTAGCCTTCCGCCTCGGCAATGATCCGATCGGCGGCACCGCGGGCCTCCGGGACGATCTTGCTGGCGTAGGCCTGGGCTTGGTTCTTGAGCGTTTCGAGGTCGATCTTCGCCGCCTGAACATCGCGGAACGAATCACCCACGGAGGCTGGCGGGAACACCCGCTGCAAGCTCACCTCGTCAATGACGATGCCTGACTCGTAGCTGTCGAGCGTGTCCTGCATCAGCTTCTGCACGGAGTTGCGCACGGCGCCGAGTTCGCTGGTCAGGATGCGCTCGAAGTCGGTCTTGCCGACAATTTCGCGCATCGCACTTTCAGCGACGTCCTTCACGGTCGACTCGGGATTCTGGATACGGAAGAGATACTTCTCCGCGTCCCGAATGCGCCAGATGACGACGAACGGGACTTCGACGACGTTTTCGTCGCCGGTCAGCATGCCGCTTTCCTCGGGGACGTTGGTCGCGCCCGTGGAACCACGGCGGACCACGCTCGACCGGAATCCGACCTCGATGGTGTTCTTGCGCGTGACCTTCGGAAGACGCACTTCCTCGATCGGGTACGGCATTCGGAAATGCAGTCCCGGCGGCTCCTGGCGCACGAACTCGCCGAAGCGCAGTACGACGCCGAGTTCGTCCGGCTGGACCCGGAACGTGAACGCATAGAAGCTCATGACTGCGACGCCGATTGCCGCCAGCAGAACCAGGAGCGGACCGGGCACGCCGCCGCCGCCCGGCATAACTTGCTTGAGGCGATCCTGGCTGCGCCTCAGAAGCTCCTCAAGATCGGGTTGCTGGCCACCACCGCCGCCGCCACCGCCGGAAGGGCCCTGGCCCCAAGGGCCGCCACCGCCGCCCTTCCAGCCACCGCCACCACCACCTTGATTGCTCCACGGCATCTAAAGGCCCTTCTCCACTGGTTGTTGGGGGGATGAGCGAACGCCCAACACGGAGCCATGGCTCCGGTCCGGCCCGGCGCCGCTCCACCCGGCATTCGTGCGTTCTGCACCGCTCGCCACAGCTTATAGGGCAAAGTGACGCCAGTTCGCAAATTACGAGCAGTTCATTTCCAATTGGGATGAATACGCGATCCGTCAAGGTGGGGCTTCGCGATGGCCGGAGCGAAACTGAGGGGCCATTCGTGCGGTTGCGGCCGCGGGACGGGGCGAGTATGAGTACGCCGCGTCGATCGGCCAAGGGCATTTGCCCGACAGACGATACGCTGCGAGTTGTATGCGGGTTCCGGTGGCGGCCCGGGGCCGACCGCGGTCCTTCCGGGCCGTTATCGTTGGCTTCCACACCGGGCTCCGTCCTAAAAAAGAGGCGAGCGACGCGGCCGGCCAAGTTCGGCCGCCGAGGGAACGATCTGCACTGGGAGTGCCATGACGACGGTCGTGATGAAGTTCGGGGGCACCTCGGTCGCCAATGTCGAGCGCATCCGCAATGTTGCGCTTCACGTCAAACGTGAGGTCGACGCCGGAAATCGCGTGGCCGTCGTGGTGTCGGCCATGGCGGGCACCACCAACCAGCTCGTCGGCTGGGTCCGCGAGACCGCGCTGCTGCATGATGCCCGCGAATACGACGCCATCGTCGCCTCGGGCGAGAACATCACCGCCGGCCTGCTGGCCATCGCGCTACAATCCATCGGCGTCCAGGCCCGGTCGTGGCAGGGATGGCAGATCCCGGTCCTGACCGATACCGCGCATGGCTCGGCCCGAATCATCGACATTCCCGGCGAACGACTGCGTGAGCGATTGGCGTCGGGCGAAGTGGCCGTCGTCACCGGATTCCAAGGTATCGAGCCGGGACGCCAACGCATCGCAACGCTCGGGCGCGGCGGCTCCGACACCAGTGCGGTGGCGATCGCCGTCGCGTTGAAAGCCGACATTTGCGACATCTACACCGATGTCGACGGCGTCTATACGACCGACCCGCGCGTGGTGCCGAAGGCACGTCGCCTCGAGCGCATTTCCTATGAGGAAATGCTTGAAATGGCCTCGCTCGGCTCCAAGGTGCTGCAAACGCGTTCGGTCGAACTCGCCATGGTCCACAGGATGCGGACGCGCGTCCTGTCGAGCTTCACGCCACCCGACCAGGTTCCGGCCGCGCACCCCGACACCTGGCATGAAATCGGCACCATTGTTTGTGACGAGGATGAAATCGTGGAACAGCAAGTCGTCAGCGGCATCGCCTTCTCGCGGGATGAAGCCAAGATCACGCTGCGCAAGATCGCTGACCGGCCCGGCGTCGCAGCCCGCATCTTCGGCCCGCTCGCCGACGCGAATATCAACGTCGACATGATCGTCCAGAACTTGTCCTCGGACGGCAAGAGCACGGATATGACCTTCACGGTGCTGCAGGCCGATCTCGCGCGTTCATTGGAAGTCGTGAAGGGCGCCGCCAAGGATATCGGATACTTCGACGTCGACAGCTCCGGCGACGTGGTCAAGGTTTCGGTTATCGGCATTGGGATGCGCAGTCATGCGGGTGTCGCAGCCGGCATGTTCAAGGCGTTGTCCGAGAAGGGCATCAATATTCAGGCGATCTCCACATCGGAGATAAAGATCAGCGTCTTGATTGATCGCGCCTACTCGGAACTCGCGGTGCGAACGCTGCATTCTCTCTACGGCCTCGACGCCGATTAGAGTCGTTACAGTTTAGCCCGGCCGCATGCGTGTGCGCCGACCCCTGGTTGGTCAAAGCCTGATTTTCAGGCTCGCGGCGGAGGGCGGTTGTCGCTTAGTCGTGGGGGGCGAAACGCCACCTTTGTTGACAAGTGCGCGCTTGGGTGCAAGGCCCCGTAGTTGTGCGGCCACAAACAGAGAGCCGCGCTGAAGAGGGTGCGGTCGCTCCGCAACGCACCCGGCACGGAATGGGAATGGCAGGGCTGAAATGCCGAAAGCACCGTTCCAGGATCAGCACCTGCCGCCAGCCGAGCCCGGGCTGCGGATCATTTTGCGTCGCCTGCGCGAAATCATCGAGGAACCGAGCGACGGCCAGAGCCGGCTCGACAAGATCGTGCGCCAGATCGCCGGCCTCATGGTGGCCGAGGTCTGCTCGATCTATCTCAAGCGGCAGGACGGCAGCCTAGAGCTCTTCGCGACCGAAGGACTCAATCCAGCGTCGGTCCACCGCACATTCATGAACCGCGGCGAGGGCCTCGTCGGGCGCTGTGCCGAGATGGCGGTCCCGATCAACGAACCCGACGCGCAAAGCCATCCCGCGTTTTCTTACCGTCCCGAAACGGGCGAGGAGATCTATCACTCGTTCCTCGCCGTTCCGATCCTACGCAGCGGCGACGTGCTTGGCGTCCTGACGGTCCAGAACAAGACGCCGCGCGAATACTCCGACGAGGACGTCGAGATCCTGCACACGACGGCGATGGTGCTCGCCGAGCAGCTCGTCTCGGCGGGCATTCCGGGTGCCAACATGGCGCTGGAGTTCAGCCGCCGGGTTGGACACGTCGTCAAGGGCCAAGCCATCTCGGAAGGCATCGCGCTCGGCCATGCGGTGTTGCACGAGCCGCGCGTCGTCGTCACCAAGCTCACCGCCGACGATCCGGTCGCCGAAGCGGTGCGGCTCGATACGGCCGTGGTCGAGCTCAAGGCTGTCGTTGACGAAATGATCGGCCATGGCGATCTGGCGCGCGAAGGCGAGCACAAGGACATCCTTGAAGCCTATCGGATGTTTGCCAACGACCGTGGCTGGCAGCGGCGTCTCACTGAGGCGATCCAATCCGGCCTCAGCGCCGAAGCCGCAGTCGAACGCGTTCAGAACCAGACGCGCGCGCGGATGTTGCGCCAGCGCGATCCCTACTGGCGTGACCGCGTGCGCGATCTCGAAGACCTGTCCGATCGG
>LNEA01000550.1 GCA_001464855.1 Rhizobiales bacterium Ga0077530 | reverse complement strand
GCGCTGGGCATCGTCGCGGTCACCGACGTGCGCCGCCTGATCGAGCGCATCGATGTCGGCGATCCCATCATCGTCGACGGCACAACCGGCGAAGTGTTCGTGCGCCCGACGAGCGACGTCATCCAGGCGTTTTCCGACAAGGTGCGCTTCCGCGCCCGCCAGCAGCGCCAGTACCGCTCGCTCATTGGGCGGCCGGCGGTCACCACCGACGGCGAACGCATCTCGCTGCAGATGAACGCGGGCCTGCCGGATGATCTGGCGCAGCTCGAGCAATCCGGCGCGGAGGGCATTGGCCTCTTCCGCACCGAACTGCAGTTCATGGTGGCGGCGACCTTCCCGCGCCTCGACCGGCAGACGCAGGTCTACCCGCACGCTCGACATTGGCGGCGACAAGGTGCTGCCGTATATGCGCCAGCACCCGGAGGACAACCCGGCGCTCGGCTGGCGCGGCATCCGAATGGGCCTTGACCGCACCGCGCTGCTGCGCACCCAATTGCGTGCGATGCTGCGTGCCGCCGAGGGCGCCGAACTGCGCGTGATGATTCCGATGGTCTCCGAGCCCGGTGAGATCATTGCCGCGCGCGCCATCCTCGCGCGCGAAATCGAACTGAACCAGCGCCGTGGCACCGCCGGCCCATCGCGGGTTCATTTCGGCATCATGATCGAGGTGCCATCGCTGCTGTTCGATCTCGAAGCGGTGTTGCCGCTCGTCGATTTCGCGTCTGTCGGCAGCAACGACCTGCTCCAGTATTTTTTCGCGAGCGATCGGGCGAACGCGAAAGTCGCCGGACGCTTCGACGTGCTGTCGCCGTCGTTCCTGCGTGCGCTGTCGCAGGTCACCTCGGCGGGTCGGAAACTTGGCGTGCCAATCGCGCTGTGCGGCGAGATCGGCGGCCGACCGCTCGAGGCGATGGCGCTGATCGGCGCGGGATTCCGCACGCTGTCGATGGCGCCGGCCAGCATCGGTCCCGTCAAGACGATGATCCTCGGGCTACACGCCAAGCGCGCCGAAGCAGCCGTCGCCGAACTCGTTGGAAAGGGCGGCTCCAGCATCCGCGACGGCCTTGCGGCGTTCGCGGCCGGGGAGAGTATCGAGATCTGAGCGGCGCGCTCTCAGCAGAGCAGCGCCACCGGGAGGCAACAACAAAGGAGTGGTCCCATGACCGAGCGCGACATCGACATTGCGGTTGCCGACGAGATCCAGGTGATCCGCTTCACGCGACCCGACAAGAAGAACGCCTTCACCGGTGCCATGTACGACGCCATGTCGGCCGCGCTCGACCGTGGCGACAAGGATGACGGCATCGTCGCGCACGTTTTCATCGGCTCAGGTGGCGTGTTCAATGCCGGCAATGACATCAACGATTTCATTCGCCGCTCGAAGGATGCGGGCGGCGAGGGCATTCCGACGCCATCGTTGAACTTCATCCGGCGCCTGCCCAACGTGTCGAAGCCGATGATCGCCGCGGTCGATGGCCTGGCGATCGGAATCGGCACGACGATGCTGTTCCATTGCGATTTGGTCTACGCGACGCCGACTGCGAGCCTGCGGACGCCATTCCTCGACCTCGGGCTGGTGCCGGAAGCCGCATCGAGCCTCACCGCGGTCCAGCGCATGGGTCAGGCCTGCGCTTTCGAACTGCTGTGCCTCGGCGAACCATTCAACGCCGACCGCGGGCGCGAGGCCGGCATCATCAACGCAATCGTGCCGGCCGCAGACCTCGAGGCTACCGCGATGAAGGCGGCCCGCCGTCTCGCCGCCAAGCCGCGCGGCGCGCTAATGGCCGCTCGCCGCCTGATGCGCGGCGATCCTGCAGCCCTGAGCGCCCAGATCGACGCCGAAGCCAAGGTCTTTGGCGAACGGATGCGCAGCGCCGAGGCACAGGAAGCGTTCGCGGCGTTCTTCGAAAAGCGGCCGCCGGATTTCAAGAAGGTCCGCGACAAGAGCTGATAGCATCGGCGTGAGGCTTCTCATGCCGCAATCTCGATGTAGGGCTGGCGGCATGAACCGCACGTCGCGCCCCTTCCGTCCGTTGCTTCTGATCCTGCTCGCGCTGGCGCTGCTGGCACCTGCAGGATCCAGCGCCGACGCCAACTGGCTGTCGCGGATCCTGCGCCACGCCGACGATGCTCATCCAACGCGGGCCGGCAAGGGTGCGGTCGGAGCATTCGACGAGGTCGGCCTTCATCTCAAATCGTTGCCGGGTCCCACGCGTGGCCGCTCCATTGCGGTCGATGCGACAAATGAAGGCCACTGGCGCCTGCGCAATGCCGAGGGCGAGACGTTCACGGCGGCCACACC
>LNEA01000549.1 GCA_001464855.1 Rhizobiales bacterium Ga0077530 | reverse complement strand
ATGCGGATCGGCGTTCCGAAGGAAATCAAGGTCCACGAGTATCGCGTCGGCATGACGCCGATCTCGGTTCGCGAGGCGGTGTCACGCGGCCACGAGGTGATGATTGAGAGCGATGCGGCGCTGCGCCAGGGCCTGAGTAACGACGATTACATCAAGGCCGGCGCCTCGATCGCTGGCTCGGCCGCCGAGATCTTCGCCAAGGCCGACATGATCGTGAAGGTGAAGGAGCCGCAGCCGGCCGAATGCAAGATGCTACGCGCAGGCCAGACCCTTTTTACCTATCTCCATCTCGCGCCCGACCCGGACCAGGCAAAGGCGCTGATGGCCTCGGGCGCGACCGCAATCGCCTATGAGACGGTGACCAACGCGCGCGGCGGCCTGCCGCTGCTGGCGCCGATGAGCGAGGTCGCAGGCCGTATGTCGGTGCAGGCCGGCGCCCATTGCCTGGAGATGGAGCAGGGCGGTCGCGGGATGCTGCTCGGCGGTTCGGCAGGGGTGCCGCCGGCCAAGGTCGTGGTGCTCGGCGGCGGCGTTTCAGGCACGAACGCGGCGCGCATGGCGCTCGGCCTCGAAGCCGAAGTCGCGCTCCTCGACATCAATCTGGACCGGCTTGCGGAATTGAAACAGCTCCTCGGCGCCGGCCTGACGACGGTGTTCTCCACACGCCAATCGGTCGAAGACTATGTGCTCGACGCCGACCTCGTGATCGGCGCGGTGCTGGTGCCGGGTGCGGAAGCGCCCAAGCTTATCACACGCGACATGGTCAAGGCGATGAAGCGCGGCTCGGTGATCGTCGACATCTCGATCGACCAGGGCGGCTGCGCCGAGACCTCGCGGGCGACCACCCACGCGGCGCCAACATTCGTCGTCGACGACGTCGTGCACTACTGCGTCGCCAACATGCCGGGCGCGGTGGCGCGGACGTCCACCTTCGCGCTCAACAACGCGACGCTGCCGTTCATTCTGGCGCTCGCCGACAAGGGCCCGAAGCGGGCCATGGCGGAGAACCCGCACCTGCTCGCCGGCCTCAATGTCCACGCCGGCCGCATCACCTACCCCGCCGTCGCCAAGGCGCTGGGCGTCGAGGCCGTGCCGGCAGTCGAGGCGATTGGGTAAACTTCCCCTTCTCCCCGTCCTCACGGGGAGAAGGCTGGGATGAGGGGCGGCGGCATATACAAACGTCGTAACCTGCCGCCGCCCCTCACCCTGGCCCTCTCCCCGCAAGCGCGGGGAGAGGGGATGCCATCCCACCCCGGCTTTCGCCCTCGCGTGCAACGGGCTATAACGCGGCCCATTGTGGCGCCAGCGCGAGGCCGTACGGCAATACCGATGCAAAAACCGAGGAATGACCGCCCCGAGGCCCGCCTGCCCAAGGGGTTCCAGGACACCGGGCCGGCGGATGCGCGTGCGCTCGCACGTATGCTGGCGACGATCCGTGGGGTCTACGAGTCCTACGGCTTCGAGCCGCTGGAAACGAGCGCGATCGAGTACACCGAGGCGCTCGGCAAGTTTCTCCCCGATCAGGACCGCCCCAACGCCGGCGTGTTCTCGTTCCAGGACGAGGACGACCAGTGGCTGTCGCTGCGTTATGACCTGACCGCGCCGCTCGCCCGGTACGTCGCCGAGAATTACGACCGCTTGCCGAAACCCTACCGCCGCTATGCGACCGGCCCCGTCTGGCGCAACGAGAAGGCGGGTCCGGGACGCTTCCGCCAATTCACCCAGTTCGACGCCGATACCGTCGGCACCGAGAGCGTCGCGGCGGACGCCGAGATCTGCATGCTCGCCGCTGACACCATGGAGCGCCTCGGCATTGCGCGTGGTGACTACGTGCTGAAGGTCAACAACCGCAAGGTGCTGGATGGCGTGATGGAGGCGATCGGTTTTGCTGGTCCCGAGCACGCCGAGGCGCGCCTGACCGTGCTGCGCGCGATCGACAAGCTCGATCGGCTCGGCGTGGCGGGCGTCAAGTTGCTGCTCGGTGCGGGGCGCAAGGACGAGAGCGGCGACTTCACCAAGGGCGCTGGCCTCAATGAAACCCAGATCGCCAAGGTGATCGGGTATGTCTCGGTCGAAGCCGCCGCAAACGGTCGTGCGACAGTGGCGCAACTTCGCGGTGTTCTTGACGACACCGAGATCGGCCGCGCCGGGCTCGATGAACTCGACGAGATCGCGACGCTGGTCGAGACATGCGGCTACGGCGCCGACCGCATCCGCATTGATCCCTCCGTCGTCCGCGGCCTGGAATACTACACCGGCCCCGTGTTCGAGGCCGAACTCACCTTCAAGGTCACCGGCGACGACGGCCAGCCCGTTCGCTTTGGCTCGGTCGGTGGCGGTGGCCGCTACGACGACCTCGTCGCTTCTCGATCGGCGTCTCGCGGCTGCTCTCAGCGCTCCAACTGCTGAAGAAGAACGAGTCCACCGCAGGCATCGGCCCCGTCGTCGTGCTGGTCATGGATCGCAAAGAGCTGCCCCGCTACCAGCGCTTCGCCCAGCAACTCCGCCAGGGCGGCATCGCGGCGGAGATGTACCTCGGCACGTCCGGCATGAAGGCGCAGATGAAATACGCCGACCGCCGCGGCGCGCCGTGCGTCGTCATTCAGGGCGGCGACGAGATCGCCAAGGGCGAGGTCCAGATCAAGGATCTGATCGACGGCGCAAAGGCCGCGGCTACGATCAAGGATTCCAAGGAATGGCGCGAAGGGCGTCCAGCGCAGTTCTCGGTGCCCGAGGATCAACTCGTCGCCGCGGTGAAGGGCGTGCTCGACCGCCATTCCAGTCAGCCGCAATGACATCGCGACGAGGAGAGGCGACCTCTTTGCAATCGCGCCCGGAAGGCAAACATGGCCGTTGAGACATCCGACAGTTTCGAGGCGCTCGAGGCGCAGGCCGCGGTCATCATGGCCGTGTTCAACGAAGCGGCCTACGAGCGCGTCGCGCCATCGATCATCCAGCCGGCGGATCTGTTCCTAGATGTCGTCGGCGAGGGGCTGCGCGCGCGCACCTACGTGTTTACCGATCAGGACGGCGAAGTGCGCATCTATCTCCAACGGCACCCCCGCGCCGACGTCGCGGCGCGCTACTGCTATAACGGCTCGGTGTTCCGCTATCAGCCGGGCGGCGGATCGGCGGCCCATCCGCGCGAATTCCGGCAGGCGGGTCTCGAGCTGTTCGGCCAGATCGACGAGGGCAAAGCGGACGCAGAGGTGATGCTGCGGGTGCTGGAGGCGGTGACGGCGGCTGGCCTCAAGTCGCCGCGCCTGCGGGTTGGCGATCTCGGCTTGTTTGCGGCTCTTCTCGACGCGATCGACATACCCGAGCGCTGGCGCGCGCGTCTGCGCGCCCAGTTCTGGCGCCCCGACGCATTTCGCTCCGAGTTGCGGCGCCTGAGCACGGTGCCCGCATCCGCGGTCGAAGGGCTCCCTGCGGATTTGATCGCAAAGCTCGATCCCGACGCGCCGGAGGAGGCCGAAGGTCTGGTGCAGGCGTATCTCGATGAGCGCGGTATCGAGGCGATCGGCGCGCGTTCAGTCGCAGAGATCGCATCGCGCCTGCTGTCGATCGCGCATGACGCGCAATCCGAGCCGCTGCCGGCCGGCATCGCTGAGCTGATCGAGAGCTATCTCGCGATTTCCGCGCCGGTCCGTGCT
>LNEA01000548.1 GCA_001464855.1 Rhizobiales bacterium Ga0077530 | reverse complement strand
GCGGCGGGGCGCGCCACCGCCCACAGCGTTTCGAAGAGGCCGGTCTGCATGGCTGCGAACTCCGCGCTCTCGATTGTCATCGCGAAGTTCTCCTTGCGCGACGAAATCAGCGCGACAGTGTCGTCGTAGATGTACGTCGTCATCGAGAAGCTGAAATCGTCGGGCGCGTACCGCAGCACACGCAGATCGGCCGGATCGTCGGCCCAGAATGGATGCACGTCTTTGGTCGCAGAACGCACCACGCGCAACTGCACGCCGGCCTTGATTCGGCGGCGCACGTTGTCGTCCATCCATTCGCGGCCCGGGACCTCGTAGAGATCGCTCATCGAGAGAATGCCGAGCAGCATTTTGCTGCGACAAGCCACCGTCTGGTCGAGCACAGCCTTGATGCCGTCGTGTCCTTGATAATAGCGCACCTTCGGCTTGGACGGCGTCCGATTGTGAAGCGACAGCAACTCCGGCATCACCGCCTCGAGCTTTTGGCGCCGCTCCTCCACGATCTCGAGGACGCGCTCCGGCGCCTCGGCCATAATCAGCATGGACCGATCGTTGGCGTGCGGGATTTCATTGACCAGCCGTTGCACGAGAAGCCGCGAGAAGACGTCATAAGCGTTCGTGCGGCTGATACCGGCTTTCCGCGCGATGTCGCGCATCGGCGCCTGACCAAGCTCGAGCGCCGCCAGATAGAAGCGCACTTCCGTCTCGTGAAGACCGATGTCCATCAGGACCTGATCGATCGCCATCGCCACTCATTCCCTACTTCGAATAGCCGCAAAGTCCTCGCGGGAGATCATGGCACAACCAGGTCAGCATTGTCGAATGCGATTGACACTATTATCGACGAGGTGGTGGAATTTGTGCAAGCGGCCTGCAAAATAAGCAACAACGCCTGTTGCCTGCAGTGTCAATTCATGCTGAATTTAACTGTCGCCGGGACTGAGAGGTCCCAATGTCGTCGCGCGGCGCTCGCCGCGATAGATGTGAGGGTTTCTGTGACCGCGCTCGTGCTGGCGCTCGCCGTGAACGGACTGGTGTGGGGGCTGATCATCGCCCTGATCGCGCTTGGCCTGTCGATCATCTTTGGGCTTCTCGACATCATCAACGTCGCCCACGGCGACTTCTTCATGCTCGGCACGGTGTTCGTGCTCGTGCTGACGATGTCGACGGGCTCCTACTGGCTGGCGCTTGCTCTGGTGCCGATCATCGGCTTCGCCGTCGGCCTCGTGCTCGAGCGCGTGATTATCCGGCCAACGATCCGCCAGGCGTCGCTCACCATCGTCACCACGTTCGGTCTCTCGATGATGCTGCAGGAAGGCGTGCGCGCAACGTACGGAGCGCAGCCCCGCCGCATGGCACCGCCGATCGAGGGAACGATTCCGCTATTCGGCATCGACTACGACGTCTATCGGATCTTCGCGGCAGCGTTCGCAGCGCTCTGCCTGATCGCGTTCTTCGCCTTTCTCACGCGCACGAAGCTCGGCACCTGGATCCGCGCGGTCCGTCACGACCCCGAGACTGCGACGGCGCTCGGCGTGCCGGTGGTGCGCATCTGCGCCATCACTTTCGGTCTCGGTACTGCGATGGCGCTGCTTGGCGGCGCGATCGCAGCACCGATCACGACCGTCGAGTTCCGAACCGGAGTCGATATCCTGCCGTTCTGCTTCATGGCAGTGATTATCGGTGGCCTTGGCAATTTGCAGGGGACGGTCGCGGCGGCGGTGTTGCTCGCCGTCCTCGAAGGCGTCGTCACCAGCGTTACCGATCCGACGATCGCTCGCATCGCCTCGCTCGGTCTGATGAGCGTCGCGCTTCTCGTGCGCCCGCACGGGCTTTTCTCGGGGGCGACGCGATGACGGCTGCCAGCATCTCGCGAGCGGCGTTCGTCGTGTTTGCCGCGGCACTTCTGGCCGTTCCCACCGTCATCCCTATGCTCGCCAGTCCGTTCTGGATCGACATCGCGGCGGAGATCCTCATCTGGTCGCTGCTGGCCGCGAGCGTAAACCTGCTGCTTGGCTATGTGGGGCTTCTGTCGTTTGGCCAAGCGCTGTACTTCGGCGTCGGGATGTACGGCGCGGCGCTGTCAGTGATCCACTGGGGCGCCGGTTTCTGGGGCGGTCTTGCCCTCGGCATTCTGGGCGCCATGCTCATGGCTGCTATTGCGGGCAGCGTCGCGGTGCGCCTGACGTGGCACTACTTCGCGATCATTACCGTCGTCTTCTCGCTGATCCTGTACTTTGCCGCGCTCAGCGCCAAGCCACTCACCGGCGGGGATGACGGCATCTCTTTTGGCGCACCCGATGTCCTGGCGTTCGGCGACGTGCGGCTCTCGCTCGCGAACCAAGCCGTGCAATATTACACGATCCTTCTGGTCGTCGCCGCCTGCTACGCGCTCTTCGGTCTCGTCGTGCGCAGTCCGCTAGGCGTGCGCTTCATGGCCGTGCGCGAGAACGACCGGCGCGCCGCCCTCGTCGGGATCAACGTCTACCTGACGCGGTATCTAGCATTTGTCCTTGCTGGCGGACTGGCCGGCGCGTCGGGAGCGCTCTTTGCGTTCTTCGGGCGCTACGCATCAGCGACCTATATGTTCTACCATGTCTCCGGCGAAGCCGTCGTATGGGCCATCGTCGGTGGAACCGGCGCTCTGCTTGGCCCTCTCTTCGGCGCTGGACTTCTGATCATCCTGCGCGAAGTGATCTCGACGGTGTGGGAGCACTATCTGTTCGTCGTCGGTGCGCTCACCATCCTCGTCGTCATGTTTGCGCCGCGCGGGCTTGCAGGCGCCTGGCGCGATCTATTGGCGGCGATGACGCGCCGCCCGCCCGCAGTAGCCGCCGCGCCATCGCCCCCCGGCACCGATGCGGCGCCATCGACGCCTTCCGCAAACGCGACGCAGGGGGACTGACATGCGCGATGTCAGCGAAAATGCGATCGCGCTCAGCGTCAACGGCCTGACCCGCCGCTTCGGCGGTTTGGTCGCGGTCGATAACGTCAGCTTCGATCTTCCGGCGCGGCGCCTCAACGCGATCATCGGCCCAAACGGCGCCGGCAAGACAACGCTTTTCAATTTGATTACCGGAGAGATCCATCCGAATGCCGGCCGCGTTGTGGTGCACGGCCAGGACATCACTGGACTCAAGCCCCACCAGATCGTGCGCAACCGAGTCTCGCGCACGCTGCAGATCAAGAGCGTGTTTTCCGGACTTTCGGTGGGGGAGAACGTGCGCACCGCAGTCATGGTGCACGAGGGTCTCGTTTCGCCGTTCCGCTCCGCCACATCCTACAGTGCAGTCAATAATCGCGTCGCCGCGCTCGTCGACCAAGTCGGCCTCACGCCACATATGCACACGCTCGCCTCTGCCCTCTCGTACGGCGACGTTGCCCTGCTCGAGATCGCGCTCGCACTCGCCAATGAACCGCAACTTCTGCTGCTTGATGAGCCCGTCTGCGGAATGGGACCACAGGAAACCGAGCAGACCGTCCGGAAAATCCGTGAGATCGCCAAGACCGTGGATGTCGTACTGATCGAGCACGACATGGAGGTGGTGTTCGCCATCGCCGACGAGATCATCGTCATGGCGCAAGGCGCGATCCTCGCGCGCGGCACCCCGGCCGAAATCAGCAGCTCGCCAGCGGTTCAGGAAGCCTACCTCGGTGCGCCGGAGGAGGCAGATCTATGACGGCTTTGGCCATCGAAAATGTCACGGCGGCGATTGGCAAGATACCGGTGCTGCGTGGCGTCAGCCTCAAGGTCGCGCCAGGCGAAACGGTGGCGCTGCTGGGTCGCAACGGGGTCGGCAAGACGTCGACACTGCGCGCCATCCTCGGATTGCTGAAGCGCACAGGCGGCACCGCCACCTTCGACGGCAACAACCTCGACGACGTAGCGCCGCACAAACTGTCCGCGCTCGGCATGGGCTACGTGCCGCAAGGGCGCGGCATGTTCCCGCTACTCACGGTGAAGGAAAACCTCACGCTCGGGCTCCGCGGCGCGCCTGATCCCGAGGTTATGGCGGACATCTACCGCCGCTTCCCACGCATCGAGGAGCGGCTCTCCCAGGCGGCTGGCACGCTCTCCGGCGGCGAGCAGCAGATGCTGGCGTTGGCGCGATGCCTCGTCATGAAGCCATCCTTGATCATGCTCGACGAGCCGACCGAGGGGATCATGCCGAAGCTCGTCACGCAGATCCGCCACGAAATCTCGGAGATCGCCACGCGTGGCATCTCGGTGTTGCTCGTCGAGCAGAACCTGCGCACCGCGCTTCGCCTCGCGAGCCGCGTCTATCTCATGGAGCGCGGCACCATCGTCCACGAAGCGACCCCGGCCGCGCTGCGTGCCGATCCCTCGACCGTCCACCGCTATCTCGGCGTTTCCCTCTAGGCTCACCAGGAAGGAATCTTAAGTCATGGCCAAGCGTACCCTTAAAGCCCGCACCCCGAAAACGACGAACGGCACCGAGAGCGGATCGGAGAATGTCGGCGGACTGACCCGCCGCAGTTTCCTATCGACGGCGCTGGCCGGTGGCGCGGCGGCAAGTGGCGCCTATGTCAGCCTCGCGCGCGACATGTCGGCCTTCGCTCAGGCGAGCGGCCCGATCGTCATCGGTCATCACTGCGAACTCACTGGCGGCTTCGCCTCGTGGGGCTACTGGCACAACAAGGCCGCGCTCGCGGCGACGAAGATGATCAACGAAGGTGGCGGCATTGCCGGTCGCAGGCTCGAACTCGTGACCGAGGACACCGAGTCCAACCCCGCAGCCGGCGCCCGCAAGCTGCGCTCCCTGATCCAGCGCAATCGCGCATCGTTCATCAGTGGATCGGTTCATTCTGGCGTCATGCTCGCGTCCATTCCTGTGACGACCGAACTGAAGACGGTCTACTTTTCCACCGGCGAGGCGACTGAAGCGACCGGCGAGAAGGGCACGCGCTACAGCTTCCGCACTGGCACAGATACCTATGGCCTCGCGGCCGCCGGTGCGCCGTGGGCCTTCGAAAATCTCGGCAAGACCTGGACGATCATCTCGCCGGACTATGCCTGGGGCCACAGCCACTACAAGGAGCACAAAGCAGTCATCGAGAAGCTCGGCGGCAAGGTCTACGATCCGATCTACGTGCCGCTCGACGCCAAGGATCTCGTCCCCTACCTCGCACGCATTCCGCAGGACACGCAGGTGTTGTTCTCGGTGTTTTTCGGTGCCCTCTCGATCGCCTTCTACACCCAGGCCAAATCGATGGGCCTCGAAAAGACGATGAAGATGTACTCGGTCTCCGGCACCATCGAGGCGATCGCGCCGGCCGATCTCAAGGGGGCTGCGGAAGGCGTCTATATCGTCGAGAACTTCCCGCGCATGCTGAAGTACAAGGATGATGCCTTCCACAAGGCCTACAATGCGCTGCTCGGCACAGATGACGTCCACGCGCGCGAGGCCGGATCCGACAAGGTCAACGCCAAGAGCCACTCATGGCAGAGCTACGAGAATTTGTTCGCGCTGAAGCAGGCCATCGAAGCGAGCGGTTGGAAGCAGAAAAGCGATGACAAGGGCGTCATCGAGGCGCTCGAAGGGCTCAAAATGGAGAACTCGGCGGGGTTCGCTCAAGGCGCCAAAGTCCTGCGCAAGGAGGACCACAGCGGCATGATCGACTGCTACATCAGCCGCATCGAGAACGACGAGTTCCACGTCAAGAAGAAGGTCACGAAGGAAGAGATGACGGCACTACTGCCGCCGCGCTTCGATTTCTCCAAGCAGCCGCTCTGATCTTCGATCCCACACGAAGCGATGCTCGAGCAGCCACGCAGCGCGATCGGCCTGTCGCCGATCGATGCTGCGTGGCTCCGATAGTTGCAGAGAGAGGTTCGGCTAAGCGTCGGGAAGAATGGCGCCAGTGCGTTCCACGATCAGTTTGTAGTGCTCCGGCCTCCGGTGGCGCGCGAAGTTGAATACCGTCGACTTGTAGGAAATCGTCATATCGAGATCGCAGCGCGCGACGGCTAGCTCGTCGCCGAGCGTCGCGCACATGGCCACTGTTTCGCCCGACGGGGCGATGATCTGCGACTGACCGATCAACATGCACCCCTCTTCGACGCCGGCCTTGGCGACCGCAACCACCCAAGTGCCGTTCTGGTAGGCACCCGCCTGCATGACGAGCGTGTTGTGGAAATTGCCGAGCGCGTCGTGCTCGGGCGCCGACGGGTTGTGCAGCGGTGTGTTGTAGCCGAGAACGATCATTTCGACGCCTTGGAGGCCCATGACGCGGTAGGTCTCCGGCCAGCGCCGATCATTGCAAATGCACATGCCGAAGAGCCCGCCGAATGCGCGCCCTACCGGAAAGCCGAGATCGCCGACTTCAAAATAGCGCTTCTCCAAATGCTGGAACGCACGATACGGCTCGTGCTCGGCATGGCCCGGCAAATGGACCTTGCGATATTTGCCGACGATCGTGCCCGACTTGTCGACGAGGATCACGGTGTTGAAGCGGCGCGTCCGGTCGCCTTCCTGGATCAGCTCGGCATAACCGAGATGAAAGCCGATGCCCAATTCTCGCGCCAGATCGAAGAGCGGCGCCGTCTCAACTGAGGGCATCTCGCGCTCGAAGAAGGCGTCGATCTCGCGCTGATCCTCCATGAACCACCGCGGGAAGAATGTCGTCAGCGCCAGCTCGGGATAGACGACGAGATCGCATCCAGCGTCTTTGGCACGGCGCATAAGCGCCATCAGCCGCGCCACAACGTGCGTGCGGGTCTCAGCGCGCGCGATTGGCCCAAGCTGCGCCGCGCCGACAGTGACAATTCTCGACATGAGACCTCACACACCTTCGACCGGCTCGCCTTCACGCAGATGGCAGGCAGCGAAATGGCCCGACTTGATCTCGCGCATGGCCGGACGCTCAGACTTACACCGCTCGAACGCATAAGGGCAGCGCGTGTGGAAATGACAGCCAGGTGGCGGCCGGATCGGGCTTGGTACGTCCCCCTGCAGAATGATGCGGTTCGGCTTTACAGTCGGATCGGGCACCGGCACCGCCGACAGCAGCGCTTCCGTGTAAGGATGCTGCGGGCCCGCGAACAGCGACTCCTTGTCCGCCAGTTCCACGATGCGACCGAGATACATCACCGCAACGCGGTGGCTGATGTGCTCGACCACCGCGAGATCGTGCGCGATGAAAAGGTAGGAGACTCCGAACTCCTTCTGGAGATCGATCAGCAGATTGATGACTTGCGCCTGCACCGACACGTCGAGCGCCGAAACGGGCTCGTCGCAGACGATCAGGCTCGGCCGCACCGCCAGGGCACGCGCAATCACGAGCCGCTGGCGCTGACCACCCGAGAACTCGTGCGGAAAACGCCCGAGTTGATCGCGCCGCAGCCCGACATTCTCAAACAGCTCGCCCACACGCTTGTCGATTTCACCGTCGCTCAGCGGCTCGAAATTTCGCATCGGCTCGGCGACGATGTCGCGAGCGCGCATGCGCGGGTTGAGCGAGGAATAGGGGTCCTGGAACACCACCTGCATTGTGCGGCGGCAGCTACGCATGGACTCGCCGCTCAGCTCGTCGATGCGTTGCCCAGCTAGTCGGATCTCACCGGCAGTCGAGGGGATCAGTTTCAGGATCAACTTGCCGGCTGTCGATTTTCCGCAACCGGATTCGCCAACCAGCCCGAGAGTTTCACTTTCACCGATGGAGAAACTGATTCCGTCCACCGCATGTACGCGCCCGGCGGCGCGACCTAGAAAGCCGCTCTTGACCGGGAAGTGCTTCGTGAGATTCTTTACCTCGAGGACTGGCGGCAGCGATGATTTCATGCGGCGTGCTCCGCCATGCGCGGCGCTTCCCAGCACGCTGCCCAATGATCCTTCGCCTTCGGTTCGAGCGGCGGATAAACACTACGGCACCGATCGACGGCCTGGGCGCACCGGGGCGCGAAGATGCAGCCCTCGATACGCTGCGTCAGCGCCGGCACGACACCAGGAATTTCCGCGAGGCGTACGTGCTCGCTTCCCTTTACCGCCAGACGCGGCATCGAGCCAAGCAGCGCCCGCGTGTAGGGATGCTGCGGGCGGGCGAACAGATCGGTGACACTCGCCTGCTCAACGACCTTCCCCGCATACATGACGATGACGCGCTCCGCCATCTCGGCGACGACTCCAAGGTCGTGAGTGATAAGGATGATCGCGGTATCCGTCTTGGCCTTGAGCTGGCGCATGAGATCCAGGATTTGCGCCTGTACCGTCACATCGAGAGCGGTCGTCGGTTCATCGGCGATGAGTAGCTTCGGATCACAGGCGAGCGCCATCGCAATCATCACACGTTGGCGCATTCCGCCGGAAAGCTCATGGGGGTACTGGGCAATCCTCCGCTCGGGTTCGGGAATGTTGGCGAGGCGCAGCATCTCGACGGCGCGCGCGGTTGCGGCAGTCCGATCGAGCTTCTGATGTAGCTCCAGCGTCTCCGTGATTTGTCGACCAATCGTGAGCACCGGATTGAGCGATGTCATCGGCTCCTGGAAGATCATCGAAATGTCGTTGCCGCGGATCTTTCGCAACTCGTGCTCGGGCATCGTCAGAAGATCGCGGCCCTGGAAACGAATGCTACCGGCGGACTTTCCCGGCGGCTGCGGGATGAGCTGCAGGATCGACATCGCCGTGACGGACTTGCCGCAACCGCTTTCACCGACGATCGCCAGCGTCTCGCCGGCATTGAGATGAAACGAGACCCCATTCACGGCGCGGTTGACGCCATGCTCCGTCCGGAAATGCGTTTGCAGCTTTTCGACTTCGAGCAGCGCCATCGCCTAGAGCCTCTTCGCCATGCGCGGATCGACGGCATCGCGCAGCCCGTCGCCAAGAAGGTTGACCGCGAGCACGGTGATCGACAGGAAGATCGCCGGGAAGAACACGATGAAGGGTTTGACCTGCCATAGCGCGCGGCCGTCGGCCATGATGTTGCCCCACGACGGAATGATCGGCGGCGTCCCCGCGCCGATGAATGACAGGATCGA
>LNEA01000547.1 GCA_001464855.1 Rhizobiales bacterium Ga0077530 | reverse complement strand
CCGACGCGGCTCGGGATCGGCGCGATATCCACTTTGGCGAGCCGTTCGCTAAGGTTTTCGCCCGACGCGGTGATCCCGTACATCGGACTGAAGGAACCCTCGCCGCAGGCCGTGAGCACCGGAAGCGTCACGAGCGTCAGCCCGAGCCCGCGCAGCAATGCGCGTCTCGTCGGCTCTACCTGCGGCTTCTTTCCATTAGGCGACGACATTCACGATCCTTTGCGGGACCACGATGACCTTTTTCACTGGCCGGCCCTCGATCGCCCGCACGACACCCTCGAGTTTCAGAGCCGCGGTCTCGATTTCCTCTTTGGAAGCCGACCTCGCAACCGTCAATTCATCGCGGCGCTTGCCATTCACCTGTACGGCAATGGTGACGCGATCGTCAACGAGCAAGGCCGCTTCCGCCTGCGGCCAAGGCTGATCTGCCAAAAGGGTGTTGTACCCAAGCCGCGCCCAGCATTCTTCCGCCAAATGCGGCATCATTGGGCCGATCATCTGCACAAGGTGCTCGATCGCCTCGCGTAATGCCCAATCGAGGCCGGCGCCCTGCTTGGCAAGCGCCGCCGTCAGCGCGTTGGAGAGCTCGTAGAGTTGCGCAACGGCCACATTGAAGCGCAGGGCTTCAATATTGCGGCCGACGGCGTCGAGCGACTTGTGGGCGGCTCGGCGAAGTTCCTGCGCCTCCTCGCCGAAATCGGCGGGACGGGGGGCGTCCTTCGGCGCGGCCTTGACCTCGATCTCGCCCATCAGGCGCCAGATGCGCTGAATGAATCGTCCGGCACCGGCGACGCCGGTCTCGGTCCAGATCACGTCGCGCTCGGGCGGGCTGTCGGACAGCATGAACCAGCGCGCGCAATCGGCGCCCCAGTGCTGGATGATGTCGTCGGGATCGACGAGATTCTTCTTGGACTTCGACATCTTTTCGATCGAGCCGATCTCGGCAGGCTTGCCGCTGCCGATTTCGGTCGCGCGGCGGGCGTCGCCTTCACCTTCGATGCGGACGTCGGTCGGCAGCAGCCACTGCCCATCGCCGGACTTGTAGGTCTCGTGAACGACCATGCCCTGGGTGAACAGCGCCGCGAACGGCTCCTTCAGGCTGGGGCTCAGGTTGCCGGTTTCGCCCATGGCGCGGGCGAAGAAGCGTGAATAGAGGAGGTGCAGGATCGCGTGCTCGATGCCGCCGATGTATTGGTCGACCGGCAGCCAGTAGTCGGCCGCGGTTTGGTCGACAGGCGTCTCGGCGTTCGGCGCGGTGAAGCGCGCGAAATACCAGGAGCTGTCGACGAACGTATCCATCGTGTCGGTCTCGCGGACCGCCTTGCTCCCGCATTTGGGGCAATCGACATGCTTCCACGTCGGGTGGCGATCGAGCGGATTACCGGGCTCGACGAACGAAACATCCTCCGGGAGTTTGACCGGAAGCTGATCGACCGGCACCGGCACCTCGCCGCACGTCGGGCAATGGATAATCGGGATCGGGCATCCCCAGTAGCGCTGGCGCGAGATGCCCCAGTCGCGCAGGCGATAGTTGACCTTGCGCTTGGCGACGGCGGTGCCGGCCAGCATCTCGCCTTCGAGGCGGTCGGCGATGGCGTTGAACGCCGCCTTGATGTCGAGACCGTCGAGGGCTTTCGAATTGATCATCACGCCGTCGTCGACATAAGCCTCGCCGGCTTCGACCTGGGCGAGCGCGCGCGCGCGTGCCTTCGCCTCGGTCGGAGCGACCACGGGCACGACCGGCAGGCCGTAGGTGCGGGCGAATTCGATGTCGCGCTGGTCGTGGGCTGGACAGCCGAAGATCGCGCCGGTGCCATATTCCATCAGAATGAAGTTCGCGACGTAGACCGGGAGCTTCCACGTCGGATCGAGCGGATGGATCGCCACGATGCCCGTATCGATGCCCTTCTTTTCCGCACTTTCGAGGGCCGCAACCGATGTGCCCATGCGCCGGCATTCCTCGCTGAAGGCCGCGACGGCAGGGTTCGATGCGGCCGCGGCGAGCGCCAGCGGATGGTCCGGCGCGATCGCCAGGAACGAGGCGCCGTAGAGCGTGTCCGGTCGGGTCGTGAAGACTTCGAGTTCCGTTGCATCTTTCGGCGCAGTCGCAGCGTCCAGCGCCCACCGCACCATCAGCCCTTCCGAGCGGCCGATCCAGTTCGCCTGCATGAGGCGGACTTTTTCCGGCCATTTGTCGAGCGTGTTGAGTGCTTCGAGCAGATCGTCGGCGAAGGCGGTGATTTTGAACGCCCACTGCATCCGCTCGCGCTGTTCGACCAACGCGCCCGATCGCCAGCCACGGCCATCGATGACCTGTTCGTTGGCCAGCACGGTGTGGTCGACGGGATCCCAGTTGACCTTGCTCGACCGGCGGTACGCGAGGTCCTTCGCGTACATATCCAGGAACAGCCGCTGCTGATGACGGTAGTAGCTGGGATTGCAAGTCGCGAACTCGCGGCTCCAATCGATGGCGAGCCCCATCGACTTGAGCTGGTGCTTCATCGCGTCGATGTTGGCGTAGGTCCAGGTCGCGGGATGCGTCTGGCGCTCCATCGCGGCGTTCTCGGCCGGCATTCCGAAGGCGTCCCAGCCCATCGGATGGAGCACGTTGAAGCCGCGCGCGCGCTTGTAGCGGGCCAGCACATCACCCATGGTATAGTTGCGCACGTGACCCATATGGATGCGCCCCGACGGATACGGGAACATCTCGAGCACGTAGCACTTCGGCTTCGCCGGATCGGTCTTGGTGAGGAAGCAATCGCGCTCCTCCCAGACTTTCTGCCAGTGCGGCTCGCGATCAGGCGCGTTATATCGTTCGGCGGCCATCGGGCGACCTCGGTTCGTATTTTGCGTGCGGGGCGAATAAGCTGGGCGGGTAATGTGCCCAAAGGGCTGTTCGGGTCAAGGGATTGGGCCAGCCGTAAGGCAAGTCAAGGCGGAGACAATGACGGAGACGGCGGAACAGCGGCTGGCGGAGGTCCGGGCAAGGATCGAGAAGACGGCGCGGGAGGTCGGGCGCGACCCGGCATCGGTGCGCCTGATCGCGGTGTCCAAGACGTTCAGCGAGGTCGAGATCAAACCGGTGATCGCTGCTGGACAGCGGTTGTTCGGCGAGAACCGCGTTCAGGAAGCGCAGGGCAAGTGGCCGGCGATGGTCCGCTGCAGTCGAACAAGGTACGCGATGCGGTGGCGCTGTTCGACGTGATCCACACGCTCGACCGGCCCAAGCTGGCCCACGCGCTGAAGGCCGAAATGGTCGCGCGCGGGAAGGCGGTGCGCATGCTCATACAAGTCAACACCGGCGAAGAGGAGCAGAAGGCGGGCGTGGCGCCGGCCGATCTCCCGGCGTTCCTGGCGCTGGTGCAGGACGAGCTGAAACTTGAGGTCGAGGGCTTGATGTGCATCCCGCCGGTCGACGAGGAGCCGGCGGTGCATTTCGCCTTCCTCGCCAAGCTCGCCCGCGAGCACGGCCTGCCCGAACTCAGCATGGGCATGAGCGGCGATTTTGAAGCGGCCGTTGAGCTGGGCGCGACCTTCGTCCGCGTGGGGAGTGCGATTTTCGGGGGGCGGCCGCCATTGGTGTCAACAGGCTGAGCACAGATGCGCGACTCGAAGACCAGGCGCCTCTATTACAAGGCCATTCGCGATGTCCTCTTGACGGACTGGGATCCGATTGGGGTGCCGGGCATACCG
>LNEA01000546.1 GCA_001464855.1 Rhizobiales bacterium Ga0077530 | reverse complement strand
ATGGGGCAGATGGGTGCGCCGAACATTGCAGCGCTCGGGCCCGACTTCCTGATGTGGGATCAGCTCGACGACCTCAAGCGCAACAAGCGTCCGTGACGCCTGATGTTGCGGTGACCGCCGAGTTGACCGGAGCAGGCCGTTTTATTCGGCCGCGAGCAGGCTGCGATCGGTGCTCTGGCCCGTGCCGGGATTGATCGCAGCAATCCGTCCCAAGGCGTCGACGAAGGGGATTCGGCTCGTCTCCGGCAACGCATTGAGCAGCATCTGATCGACTTCGGCAGCCCGGGTGCGGAAGCTCGACAGCAGCGCCTTACCCTCTTCGGTCAGCCGGAGGACGTTGGAGCGGGCGTCATGGCGTGCACGCCGGCGGGCGAGCAGACCCTTGCGCATCAAGCGGCGCACAAGATCCGCCGTCGTCGAGCGGTCGATGCCGGTGGCGTCGACGAGGCCGACCTGATTGGTCCCCTCGCGTTCGGACACAATGACGAGTACGGCGAGCTGTCGGGGCGTCAGGCCGGTGTCCGCGAATGCCGCTGCGAACGCTTCGTCGGCCGCCTGTTGGGCGCGGTGCAGCAGGTGCAATACGCAGCTATTGAGATCGAATCCCCGCTCTTTGTCCTGGTCCACGGTGCTCAAACCCTCGTCGGTTGGCGTTAATGCAAAACAGCCCAACGGCCCCCCGGCCGAAAATGAGCAGTACGTCCGATGTCCACATCGCAAGCATGAAGATCATCCGAATTGTGATTTTGACTGTTGATCAACGAGCGGCAACCCCCTAAAAATGTTCTATGGCTGTTAAAAAACGCACAGCGTCTCCAGACTGGGAAGATGTGCATTTCTTCCTAGAACTCGCACGTTTGGGTACGCTTTCGGCGGCCGCGCGGTCACTTGGTGTGACCCATGCAACCGTGGGCCGACGGATTGCCGCTCTGGAGGCAATACTCCGTGTCCAACTTTTCGATCGGCACGGCGGGAAATTTACCCTGACAACGGCCGGGGAGAGCGCGGCGATAGCTGCCGGAACGATGGCGGACGGGGCGCACGCCATACGGCGGATGAGTGCCGGGCCCTCGGACGCGGTAAAGGGCAAGGTCAGAGTCACGGCGACGGAGGTCTTCGGGTCGTTCTTCCTGATGTCGCGCATGCGCGGACTGGTGGAGAAGAATCCGGGCCTCGATATCGAGCTGGTCATCCAGAGCCGGAACCTTAGCCTGGCGCGGCGCGACGTCGATCTGGCGATCCGTCACGCTCGCCCGGAAGGCGCATCGGTCATCACGCGCAAGATCGCCGACTACGCCAGCAACTTCTACGCCGACCGGTCGTATATTGAAGCACGCCGAGGCGAACCGCTGGATTTCATCGGCTTCACGGACGACGTCAACGGCCAGCCGACGGCGCTGCACACGATCCGCGCCGCCGGCAACCAGCAGCGTTACTCCATGAAGGTCAATACGCTGTTCGCACGGCTTGCTGCGGCTCGGGCCGGGCTCGGAGTGGGGATCGTGCCGAAGTTCGTCGCCCACCAGTATCCTGACCTCGTCGAGGTGGATGTCGGTGTCGAGCCGCTGGTGCGCGAACTATGGCTGGTCGCGCATCCCGATGTCCGAGCGGTGGCGCGGCTGCGCGTCACGTTCGACTATATTGCCGACGCTATCGCTGGCGCGCGCGACATTCTGATGTAGGCCGCGGAGTGTGACGATCAACCCTTGCCGCCGAACCGATCGGTGGCGGCGATCAGCCGATCCAGGATGCCGGGCTCCGAGTAGGCGTGGCCGGCGCCCTCAATCAAGTGGAACTCGGCGTCCGGCCATGCCTTGGCAAGATCCCACGCGGTGCGCGCGGGGCAGGGCATGTCGTAGCGGCCGTGCACGATGACGCCCGGGATGCCGGCAAGCTTGTAGGCGTCGCGCAGAAGCTGCCCCTCCTCCAGCCATCCGCCATGCGTGAAGTAGTGGTTCTCGATGCGCGCGAAGGCGAGAGCGAAGTCGTCGCCGCCGTGCTGGGTCGTCAGCGCGGGGTCGGGAAGTAGCGTGATCGTCTCGCCCTCCCACAAACTCCATGCCTTCGCGGCCTCGATCTGCACGGCCCGATCGGTGTGTGTGAGACGGCGGCGGTAGGCTGCCATCAGGTCGCCCCGCTCTGCTTCGGGGATGGGTGCGAGAAAACGCTCCCATTTGTCGGGAAACATCTCGGACACGCCGAACTGATAGTACCAATCGAGTTCGCTCTTCTGCAGCGTATAGATGCCGCGCACGATCAATTCGCTCACGCGCGCCGGATGGGTCTCGGCATAGGCGAGCGCCAGCGTGGAGCCCCACGAGCCGCCGAGCACCAGCCATTTGTCCACGCCCACGCGCGCCCGCAACCGCTCGATGTCAGCGACCAGATGCCAGGTCGTATTGGCCTCGAGCCCCGCGTGCGGAGTCGACCGACCGCAGCCCCGCTGATCAAAGAGTGTGACGTCGTAGTGAGTGGGATCAAACAGCCGCCGCTGGTTCGGCGACGTGCCGCCACCGGGACCGCCGTGCAGGAAAACGGCCGGCTTGGCGCCACGCGTCCCGACACGCTCCCAATGGATGACATGGCCGTCACCGACATCGAGATCGCCCCTCTCGAAGGGCTCGATCTCAGGGTACAGCGTGCGCAACTGAGGCATGGCTGAGGGTCCGCTACCGCTGGAGTGATGGAAAGGCTTACGCCCAAAACAAGTCCGGCATCCGACAGGGTTGCCGGATGCCGGAATCGTTCGAGCAAATGCGCGACCGCTTACGCGCCCATTGCCTTCTTGAGGTTCTCGTCGATCTTGTCGAGGAAGCCGGTGGTCGAGAGCCACTTCTGCTGATCGCCGACGAGCAGCGCCAGATCCTTGGTCATGAAGCCGGCTTCGACCGTGTCGATGCACACCTTCTCGAGCGTCGTCGAGAACTTCGCGAGCTTCTCGTTGCCGTCGAGCTTGGCGCGATGGGCGAGACCACGCGTCCAGGCAAAGATCGACGCCATCGAGTTGGTAGAGGTCTCGCGGCCCTTCTGGTGCTCGCGATAGTGACGCGTCACCGTGCCGTGCGCGGCTTCCGCCTCGACCGTCTTGCCGTCCGGCGTCAGCAGCACCGACGTCATCAGGCCGAGCGAGCCGAAGCCCTGGGCGGCCGTATCCGACTGCACGTCGCCGTCGTAGTTCTTGCACGCCCACACGTAACCACCCGACCACTTCAGGCACGCTGCGACCATGTCGTCGATCAAACGGTGCTCGTAGGTGAGCTTGCGCTTGTCGAACTCGGCCTTGAACTCGGCGTCGAACACTTCCTGGAAGATGTCCTTGAAGCGGCCGTCGTAGACTTTCAGGATCGTGTTCTTGGTCGACAGGTAGACCGGATAGTTGCGGGTCAGGCCGTAGTTGAACGAGGCACGCGCGAAATCGCGGATCGACTCGTCGTAGTTGAACATCGCCATCGTGACGCCGGAGCCGGGCGTCTTGATCACTTCGCGCTCGATTACCTTGCCGTCGTCGCCAGTGAACTTCAGCGTGATCGTGCCCTTGCCGGGAAAGCGGAAGTCGGTGGCGCGGTACTGGTCGCCGAACGCGTGGCGGCCGATGACGAAGGGCTGCGTCCAGCCGGGGACGAGGCGCGGCACGTTCTTGCAGATGATGGGCTCGCGGAAGATGGTGCCGCCGAGGATGTTGCGGATCGTGCCGTTGGGGCTCTTCCACATATCCTTGAGTTTGAATTCCTCGACCCGCTGCTCGTCCGGCGTGATCGTCGCGCACTTGACGGCGACGCCATGCTTCTTGGTCGCGTTGGCCGCGTCGATCGTGATCTGGTCGTTGGTTTTGTCGCGGGCCTCGACGCCGAGGTCATAGTATTCGAGGTTGATGTCGAGGTAGGGGTGGATCAGCTTGTCCTTGATGAGCTGCCAGATGATGCGGGTCATCTCGTCGCCGTCCATTTCGACGACTGTTCCCGCGACTTTGATCTTGTCCATGATGCTTATTTTCTCCTCTGGGCGCACGCCTGAATTTCGCGGCGCACCATAGTGCGCCCGCGCCTACTAGGGAAGCGTCATGCGACGGAAGTCTCGATTGGTGTGGATCAGGCCTTGCCGGCTTCCTTGTGAGCCTTGAGCGTCTCGAGCGTCGGCATCGACACGATATTGTAGCCGCAGTCGACGTAATGCACCTCGCCCGTGACGGCGCCGGCGAGATCCGACAGGAGGTAGAGGGCGGAGCCGCCGACCTCCTGCAGAGCCGGGGTGCGGCCCATGGGGGCGCTCTCGCCCTGGAAATTGAAGATCACGCGGGCGTCGGAGATCGCGGCGCCGGCAAGTGTGCGCATTGGGCCGGCGGAGAGTGCGTTGACGCGGATCCCCTGGCGGCCGAAATCGGCAGCGAGGTAGCGCACCGACGCTTCGAGCGCTGCCTTGGCGACACCCATGACGTTATAAGACGGGACGACCCGCTCGGAGCCGCCGTACGTCAGCGTCAGCAGCGATCCGCCATTCTTCATGAGCGGCGCCGCCCGCTTGGCGATTTCCGTGAACGAGAAACA
>LNEA01000545.1 GCA_001464855.1 Rhizobiales bacterium Ga0077530 | reverse complement strand
AAGGTCAGCCCGGACTATGGGCATCTGACAATGGCGGTTGCACTGGGCTATCTCGATTTCCGCCATGGCGGAAAGTGGCGCGCGGGCCATCCCAAGCTCGTCAAGTGGCTCGACGAGTTTGCAGCGGCGGTGCCGGGGTTCGAGGCGACGCGCCCGGTCGCCTGATCGAGACCGCGTCGCGGCGGTGAGGATTGGTGCGTCGGCGCGGCAGCGCGTCGGGCGCGCTGTGCGCCGAGTGGGACTACCTTTCGGATGCTCCGAAGACTTCGACGATGTCGTGCGCGGCGCGTTCAGGGCGTGATCGCCCCTCCGAATGCCGGGCGTTGCGGCGCGGCCACGCACTTAGCCGCATCTGGAATTGCGCGCGCCGTCCGCGCCATGCCGGGGCGCCCCTTAAACTCTTATTAAGCGTTACTCCCCATAGTCGAAGTCATGCCGGGTCGCGGATCCGTGCGCTGCCGTGATTGGCCGGCGGCATGGGTGGCAAGGGCACTGACGACGCGCGGGGGTGCGTCGGCGGTTTCTCTCCCGGCAATGAGATCGGTGGGGCGGTGAAAGCCGTCCTGCCCATGAGACGGGCAAAGGCTGGACGGCCGGCGCTCGATGAGCCCGTGTCGCAAGGTTTTCCTGGTCTGTAACGCGTCATCCGAGCCGGCACGAAACTGTGCCCCGGAGGAGATCCCGCAGACCGATCCCTCGACCACCACCGTCGCTGGCAGCGACGGCATGGACTGGGTCAAAGGTTCCCGCAGACGGCGGGGGCCGGTTGCGAGGGACAGGGACCGATGAAGCTCACGAAGATCGTTTTGATCGTTGCTGCCGCGAGCTGTGGCGCAGGATCGGCACTCGCCCAGGAGTCCATCGGCGAGCCGAGCTACCTCGGTATGAAGCGCGGCCGCTATGTGCCGGCGCCAGCTCCCGTTCCCGAGACGTTCAACTGGTATCTCCGCGCCGACATCGGCGTCGGATTCACCGATGGCGGCGCGACGGACAAGGGCAGCTACGGGAACGGCCCTGGCGCTGGCAGCGAGTTCTGGTCCGCTACACCCTCTCAAATCAACTGGTTCGACGCGAAAGCCGATCCGTTCTTCCAGGGTGGCGTCGGATTCGGCAAATACATCTCGCCGCGCTTCCGCATGGACGTCACGATCGATGCCAAGACAGCGGA
>LNEA01000544.1 GCA_001464855.1 Rhizobiales bacterium Ga0077530 | reverse complement strand
CGACCGCACCCTGGCCCATGCCGCCATGTGCGTCATCGAACGGGATCGCGAGCAGCCCGAGTTCAGCGAACTCCTTCCACAGCGCGGCGCTATAGCCGGTCTTCGATTTCATGAGTTCGGCGCGAGTCTTGAGCTCGGCATACCGGCTCGACGTCATGCGATCGACGCTGTCCTTGAGAAGCTGCTGCTCCTCGCTGAGATCGAAATCCATTCGTCACTCTCTTGCTTGTTTCTGCGGGTTCAGGGACCTGCACTGTCCGATGGGTGGCAGCGACGTTTGCGAGCGGCGCGGTGTAATCCTCGCGTTGGCGCTCAGAACCCGAGCACCGCCTTGGCGAGGATGTTGCGCTGGATCTCGTTCGAGCCGCCGTAAATCGACACCTTGCGGTAGTTGAAATACGTCGGCGCGGCGGGTGCGGCCCACTCGGCGCCGGCGGGCGGCGCGTTGTGGCCCATCATCTCGTCTTCGTCGTCATTGGCGAACGGCATCGCGAGCGGGCCCGCAACCTCCATCAGCAGCTCGGTCACCGTCTGCTGGATCTCGGAGCCCTTGAGCTTGAGCATCGAGGTCGCCGGATTGGGCTTGCCACTTTTGTTGCCACGCTCGGCGGCGAGGAACCGCATCTGCGTCATTTCGAGCGCCTTCAACTCGACCTCGGCAGCCGCGACCTTCTCGGCGAACTGCGGATCATCCATTAGCGAGCCGCCATACGACGGCACCATTTTGGCGAGCTGCTTGATGCGGGCGACGCGCATTTTCGAGACGCCGACGCGGGCGATGCCGAAGCGCTCATTGCCGAGCAGGAACTTGGCGCAATCCCAGCCACGGTTTTCTTCGCCGATCAGATTTTCCACCGGCACTTTCACGTCGTCGAAAAAGATCTCGTTGACCTCGTGGCCACCGTCGATGAGCTGGATCGGTCGCCGCGTCACGCCGGGCGAGGTCATCGGAAAGACGATGTAGGAGATGCCGAGCTGCTTCTTGGCGTTCGGATCGGTGCGCACGAGGCAGAAGATCCAGTCGGCGTGCTGGGCGAGCGTCGTCCAGGTCTTCTGGCCGTTGACGATGTAGTGGTCGCCCTGGCGCACCGCCGTGGTCTTGAGCGAGGCGAGATCGGACCCGGCGCCGGGTTCCGAGAATCCCTGACACCACCAATCATCGAGCGAGGCCATGCGCGGCAGGAATTTCTTCTTCTGCGCGTCGGTGCCGAACTGGATGATGACCGGCCCATTCATGGAGGTATTGAAGGCAACCGGCGGCGGCACGCCGTTGAGCTGCATCTCCTCGAGGAAGATGTACTGCTGGACCGGAGTCCAATCACAACCGCCCCATTCCTTCGGCCAGTTGTAGACGGCCCAGCCCTTGCGGTGCAGCGTCTTCTGGGACGTGACCATATCCGCCTTGGTGAGCTTGCGGCCCTCGATCAGCTTCGAGCGGATTTCGAGCGGGATCTCATTCTGAAAGAACGTCCTCACTTCCTGGCGGAAGGCGTTCTCTTCGGGGCTGAAGCGCAGGTCCATCGGCGGCTCCTCGGTCGGTTATCTTTCTCAGTCTCTTAGGCGTATCCCGTCGTCAGGTCGAGACCGGTTCGGGGCGGCACGCGGCCCGGGCCGCTTCCTCGGCCACCAGTTCCTTCTTCGACAGCTTGCCGACGGCGGTTTTGGGCAGCGCATCGCGGAACTCCAGCGCTGACGGAAGCTCATGGCGGCCGAGTTTGTCGGCGAGGAAGTCGCGCAGCGCCTCGAGGCTGAACGGCGCGGCGCCCGCCTTGAGCTTCACGAACGCCTTGGCCGCCTGCCCGCGATAGAGATCGGCGACGCCTATGACGACCACTTCCTCGACCGCCGGATGCTCGTACATCGCCTCCTCGACCATCCGTGGGTAGACGTTGAACCCGCCGGAAATGATCATGTCCTTCTTGCGGTCGGTGAGGAAGAAGAAGCCATCGGCGTCCATGTAGCCGATGTCGCCGGTCAGCAGGTAGCCGTCGATGAACGCAGCGGCGGTTTCCTCGGGGCGGTTCCAATAACCGCGCGTGACGTTCGGGCCCTTGATGCGGATCTCGCCGATCTCGCCGGGCGGCAGCAGCCGGCGCGGATCGTCGAGGGCAACAACGTCCATCAGGATGCCGGGCAGCGGCAGTCCGATGCTGCCGCGAAGATCGGGACGGTTAGCGGGAATATTGGCGCCGGCCGGAGAGGTCTCGGTCATGCCCCAGCCGCCACCGAGCTGGAGGCCGGTAATCGCCTTGATTCGGTTTTCGATCTCGATCGGCACCGGCGCGCCGCCGGAGTGTGCGCCCTTGAGCGAGGAAAAATCGACTGACTCCACGCCCGGATGATTGGCGATCGCAATCCACATTGTTGGCACGCCGGAGAACGTCGTCGCCTTCTTTTCCGCAATGTCGCGCAAGGTCTGCTCGACGTCGAAACGCAGGCGCAGCAGGATCTCGCTGCCATTGTCGAGGCCGCGCGTCAGGCACGCGGTGATCGCGAACATGTGGAACAGCGGCAACACGCAGATCACGCGGCCTTCGCCGGGTTGCAGGGTCGTCTGCGGGGTCGACCACGCCTTGCCGATCTCGACGGCGGCGGTGAGATTTGCGTGGCTGAGGATGGCGCCTTTCGGCAGCCCGGTCGTGCCGCCGGTGTACTGGAGCAGCACGACGTCATCGGGCAAAACCTCGGGCCACGCGCCGGGCGCGGTCGCGGCGGCCACCTCGTCGAAGCGCAAAAAACCCTCGTGCGGCATCGGCCCCGTGGCCGGGGACGGTCCCCATACGGAATCGTCGGCAAGGATCACCCGATCGACATGGCCCGCGGCCTTGATCTTCAGGGCGACGCCCGCCATCTGGCCAATATTGGTGGCGATCAACGTCCGCGCGCCGGAATCCCTGAGCTTGTGGGCGGCGATGGCACCAATCCGCGCCACCGCGAACAGTGCGATCGGCTGGGCTGGGCAGTTCGGCAGGTAGAGCGCGACGCGATCACCCTTGGCGATGCCAAGCCGCAATAGCCCCGCGGCGAAGGCGTCGACCCGGCGGCCAAAATCCGCATAGGAAATCTTGCCGTCTCGATATTCGAAGGCGGACTTGTCGCCGAACCGCCCGACAGCGCGGGCAAGCAGCGCCGGCAGGGTCCCGATATCGAGCGGCGCATCCCAGGCGACGCCGGGCGGATAGCTCTTCTCCCAGGGCAGCGGGCGCGTGATCGGCATGTCACCAACGGATCGTCGTTGTGCGGTCTATGCAGTCTTTCCGTGAGGCCGCCAACCTAGGCGCCCGCTCGAGCCTTGGCAACGGCATCGGCCAGTCACGCCCCGTGAAGCCGCCATGGTGCGCTGCGAAACCGCGGACTCGAGTGCCGACCCTGGCATGGCCGCCATTCGATCGCGGCCTCAAGTCTTGAAGTAGAGGACGTTTCGGGCATATGAGAAGCATTCAAACTCGATGGGTCGCCTCGGATTTGGCCCGAGTGCGACCGACCGACCGCTAGAGAGAGCCCGATCCCATGGCCAGCCCGTCCGCACCCAAGACGCTCTACGACAAGATCTTCGACGACCATATCGTCGACCAGCAGCCGGACGGGACGTGCGTGCTCTATATCGACCGCCATCTCATCCATGAGGTGACGTCGCCGCAGGCATTCGAAGGGCTAAAGATCGCCGGCCGGAAAGTCCGCGCGCCGGAAAAGACGCTGGCCGTCGTCGACCATAACGTACCGACTTCCGACCGCCGCAACGGCATCAAGGAGGAAGAAGCACGCATTCAGGTCGAGGCGCTGGCCCAGAACGTCAAGGATTTTGGGATCGAGTACTTCGACGAACTCGATAAGCGTCAGGGCATTGTCCACGTCATCGGGCCAGAGCAGGGCTTTACGCTGCCCGGCACGACGATCGTGTGCGGTGACAGCCACACGTCGACGCACGGTGCGTTCGGCGCGCTCGCGCACGGCATAGGCACCAGCGAAGTCGAGCATGTGTTCGCCACGCAGACGCTGCTTCAGCGGCGCATGAAGAACATGAAGGTCGAGGTCAACGGCACGCTGCCCGCGGGCGTCACGGCCAAAGACATCACGCTGTCGATCATCGGCGAGACCGGCACCGCCGGCGGCACCGGCCACGTCATCGAGTATACCGGCGACGCCATTCGCGCGCTGTCGATGGAAGGCCGCATGACCGTCTGCAACATGTGCATCGAGGGCGGTGCGCGTGCCGGCATGGTGGCGCCCGACGAAAAGACGTTCGCCTACCTCAAGGGTCGTCCGATGTCGCCGAAGGGCGCGGCATGGGATCTCGCCGTCCGCTTCTGGGAGACACTGCGGACCGATGACGGCGCGCACTTCGACAAGATTCTGAAGCTCGACGCAGCCAATCTGCCGCCTGTCGTGACCTGGGGCACGAGCCCGGAAGACGTCATCTCAATCACGGGAATTGTGCCCAGCGCGACCGATGCGCCGAGCGAGGGCAAGCGCGTCGCGATCCAGCGCGCGCTCGACTACATGGGCCTCAAGGGCGGCGAAAAGGTCACCGACATCGCGATCGACCGGGTGTTCATCGGCTCGTGCACGAACGGGCGCATCGAGGATCTGCGGGCCGCCGCCGCGGTCGCCAAGGGCCGCAAGGTCCACGAGAGCGTCGGCGCAATGATCGTACCGGGCTCCGGCCTCGTGAAGGAGCAGGCCGAAGCCGAAGGCCTCGACAAGATCTTCATCGACGCCGGCTTCGACTGGCGCGAGCCCGGCTGCTCCATGTGCCTCGGCATGAACCCGGACCAGCTCAAGCCGCGCGAACGCTGCGCCTCGACGTCAAACCGCAATTTCGAGGGCCGCCAGGGTCGCCTCGGGCGCACGCACCTCGTCTCCCCGGCGATGGCAGCGGCAGCGGCGATTGCCGGCCGCTTCGTCGACATCAGGGAATGGAAGTAGGGCTCGACGCTGCTCAGCCATTCGAAGCTTTCGGATTCTGTTGTGGAATCAGTTCGCCTAAATCTCTAGGCGCTTGAGGCGAATCATTTTAACCACCGCAAATGGCAGAAGGTTGGTGTGCGAAGGCCACTGTCATTGATGCGTTGCTCTTAAGACTCGCTGACTACGAGATCCCCGCGAGATTATGTCGCTCGTGGGGCGAATCGCGTAGATCGTGAGCATGGTCAAGAAGCCACATCGTGAGAAGAGCAGAAAAGACGGTCGTCGCACTGACCGAGACGATCGATCTAGGTTTGCGCAGTCTCCAAATCTAGAGATGCCGCCAACATTTCGTCAGCGCACCAGAGACTTTGCACGCAGCGCTGGCGCCAAGGGCACGCATGACGCGGTCGCCGATCTCGTTAAGCGCACATGGCTGTGGGGTCTAGGCGCTCTTGTATTCGCCGGAGCACTCTATTTCGGCGTGGATGTTTCGCCGTGGCTCAAGAGCGCGCAACAGTATTCACCAACCCAAACCGGATCGAACAAGGTACCGGCTGCGCCAGCAATCCCTGACCTAGCTACGATGAACATGCTGGTGGCGTGTAATTTAAGGCAGCATCGTGAAATCCAAGAGCTTGTCGATCGACGGAAATTTGCCTGGAGCATATTGGACAAATGCCGGATTGGCTGGAAAGCAACGCCAAATCAGAAGCAGACCGCTGATGAGGCCTGTGCGCCGCATTTGATCCGATACCGATGGCTTGCGCAGGAAGTTAAGAGCCGCGAGTCCAACGATGAGTGCTCGGCACTCGCCACGAAATAGTGATGAGGCGATCGAATGGCGGATAGCGCTGAGCGCTATCCGCCATTTTCGTTTCCGCGCGGTGACCGGCGCGACTAGACTGACCCCAAGATCAACAAACGTCTGGGGAAATGCTCATGCGCGCCGCCATTCTGCGGAAAGGCACGATCGTCGTCGATACGCTACCTGATCCGAGTCCCGGCGCCGGCCAGGTCCTGGTGAAAACCATGGCGTGCGGCATCTGCGGCACCGATCTGCACGCGCGTCTTCACGCCGACCTCATGAACAAGTCGCTGGCCCACGTGCCCTGGCGCAAGAGCATGGACCTCTCGAAGGATATCGTGTTCGGGCACGAGTTCTGCGGCGAGGTCATCGAAAATGGTCCAGGCACCGAAGGGCGCTTCAAGCCAGGCACCCGCTTGACATCGGTGCCGCGCACGATGGTGGATGGCCGCATCGAAGGTGTCGGCTACTCCGATCGCAACCCCGGAGGTTACGCCGAGCGCATGTTGCTCGGTGAGCGCTTTTTGCTCGAGATCCCGAATGGTCTCGCGAGTGAGCACGCGGCACTAAGCGAGCCTCTCGCTGTCGGCGTTCACGCCGTCGAAAAGGCGCGCATGCAGGACGGAGAAGTTCCGCTCGTCATTGGTTGCGGCCCGGTCGGTCTGGCCGTGATTGCTGCGCTTCGCTTGAAGCGTAAGAGCGTCCAATTCGGGCCGATCATCGCGTCGGACTTCTCTCCCAAGCGGCGCGAGATCGCACAGATCATGGGGGCCGACATCGTCATCGATCCGGCGAAGACCTCCCCCTATTCGACGTGGGAGTCCTACGCAAAGCTCTCCCCGGAGGCAGCCGCAGCTCTTCCCATCTCGCCCGTTACCGGCCCTGCGACAGCGCGCCCGCAAGTCGTTTTCGAATGCGTCGGCGTGCCGGGCATGATCCAGAACGTGTTTCAGGGTGCCGCACAGGATTCCCGCATCATCGTCGTCGGCGTCTCCATGGAGACGGACTACCAGGAACCGCTGATCGCGATCTTCAAGGAACTGCACCTGCAGTACGTGCTCGGCTACACGGTCGATGAGTTCGCCACAGCGCTGAGACTGCTTGGCGATGGCGATGTCGATGGCAGCGCCCTGGTGACGGGCAAAGTCGGTCTGGATGGCGTCGCTGCCGCCTTCGACGAACTCGCCAAGCCTCAACAGCACATCAAAATCATGATCGAACCCTGGCGCGCCAACTAGGCGACGACGCCACTGAAACGAAAAGAGCCTCGCCGTTCAACGGCGAGGCTCTTTGATTTGTCGCGATGGCGCGCTCAGTCCTTGAGATTGTCCGGCACCTTGCCGCCGTTCTCGGCCAGCTTTGTCATGACCTGCTTATGCAGCCAGACGTTCATGGTTGCGCTGTCGTTCATGTCGCCGGTGTAGCCCAATTCCTTCGCGAGTTCCTTGCGCGAGCCAAGGCTGCTGTCGAGCTTCAACAGCTTCATCAGATCGACGATCGACTTGCGCCAGTCGAATTTCTCCTTCGACTCCTTGGCAAGTGCGTCGAGGTTGGCAGCAACGTCGACAGCCGCGATCGGCTTCGCCGCGCCGCCCGCGGGAGTTGCGGCACCGCCCGCCGCTGGCATCCCTGTCGCAGAGGCGCCGGCATATGGGGTCGTGCCCGTGCCCGACGTCCCGAATATGGACGACATAATTTTTCCGAAGATGCTCATGGAGATACTCCTGCCTGTGTTAGCGGCGGTTGACCGGCCTCGCCCGAGCCTGTCCGCGAACAATCGGGGACAAGCGCAGTCTAATCCTCCCAACTGTGGCTGTCAGCGGGCGGAACTATCACTTCTGCGGCGATAAATACTTCATATTTTAGCGAAAATGGCGGGCAATCCGCCGCCGGAGCGCCTCTATTTGTCGGCGTACGGGTTGGCGCCCTTGCGGAGATTGAAGCGGATTGGCGTGCCGGGCATGCCAAACGCCTCGCGAATGCTGTTGGTGAGGTAACGCAGGTAGGAGGCTGGGATACCGCCCGGCTGTGAGCAGAACGCGACGAACGTCGGCGGCCGGGCCGATGCCTGCGTCATGAAGCGAATGCGGATACGTCGACCCTTCGATTGCGGCGGCGCGTGCCGCTCGACCGCGACGCGCAGCCAGCGGTTGATGTCGGCGGTCGAGATGCGGCGCGCCCAGATCGCATGGGCATCGAGGATCGACTTCATCAGCCTGTCGACGCCCCGCCCCGAGACCGCGGACAGCGTGATGACGGTGACACCGGCTGCCTCGGCAAACTTTTCCGCGACTGTCTCCCGGAGATCCTTGAGCACAGCTTCCTTGTCCTCGACGAGATCCCACTTGTTGATCGCGATGACGAGCGCGCGGCCCTCCTCGAGGATCATGTTGCCAATCGTCAGATCCTGCTGCTCGAAGGCCCGATCGGGATCGATCAGGAGCACCACGACCTCGGCGAACCGGATCGCGCGCACCGCGTCGCTGGCCGCGAGTTTCTCGGCAAGTTCGTCGATGCGCACCTTGCGCCTGAGACCGGCCGTGTCGAAGAGGCGGATGGGCCGGCCTTGCCAAGTGATGTCGCTCGCAATCGAGTCGCGCGTCAGCCCCGGCTCCGGGCCAGTAATCATGCGTTCTTCGCCGAGGATCGTGTTGACAAGCGTCGATTTCCCCGCGTTTGGTCGGCCGACAATGGCGACGCGAATGGGCTTGCCCGGATCGTACGGTTGCTCGCTTTCCTCGCCGTCATCGGCGGCTTCGACGATCGGCGCCTCATCTTCGGGTGGTGGCTCCTCGCCGCGCCGACGACGCCGCGGCGTCGTGACGGGTTTCATCCCGAGCGCCGACAGCAATTCGGTTTCGAGTTCGTTGAGCCCCTCTCCGTGCTCGGCGGAGATCGCGACCGGCTCACCAAGCCCAAGCGCGTAGGCCTCATAAAAACCTTCTGTCCCGGCGCGCCCCTCGCACTTGTTGGCGACGAGCACGACCGGCCGGCCGGACGCGCGAACGATGCGCGCGAAGGCTTTATCGGTCGGCGTCACACCGGCGCGGGAGTCAAAGACAAAGGCGATGACGTCGGCTTCGCCGATCGCTGAATCCGTTTGAGCGCGCATCCGTTGCGCGATCGAGCCAGCGGCGGCTTCCTCGAGACCCGCCGTATCCACAATTCGCATCTCATGGCCGCCGATATCGCCTTCGCCCTCGCGGCGGTCGCGGGTCAATCCCGGCATGTCCGAGACGAGCGCGGTACGCCGTCCGGTCAGGCGGTTGAAGAGGGTCGACTTGCCGACATTCGGCCGGCCGACGATGGCGATCGTGGGTGACATCGGGATCATTTCCTTGGCCGTCCCGGGCATTCCGGGCAGGGGACGGTCGGCCCGGGTTAAGGCTTCGCCGGGTGAAGCGCAAGGCGGGCGCGCATTTCAGCTATTCTGGGCATCGACAACCGCCGCCGTTTGAGGTAAAGCCACGCACGATCTTCCCCCATACGTGGGTTGCATGAGCCGTGACCGTCCCGGTTAGGGATGGTTCTTAGGTGCTCCTCTGCTGTGGCTGCCAAAAACGGAAAACCAACAATGAACATCATCGCAGAGCTCGAGAAAGAGCAAATCAAGGCCATTACGGCGAAGCGCGGCGTGCCGGAATTCGGCGCCGGCGACACCGTCAAGATCATGGTCAAAGTGATCGAGGGCACGACCCAGCGCCTCCAGGCGTACGAGGGCGTCGTCATTGCCCGCTCCGGTCACGGCATCAACGAGAATTTCACGGTCCGCAAGATCTCCTACGGCGAAGGCGTGGAGCGCGTATTCCCGGTCTATTCGCCATTCATCGCCGAGATCACGGTCCTGCGTCGTGGCCGCGTCCGGCGCGCAAAGCTTTATTATCTCCGTGGTCGCCGTGGGCGCGCAGCGCGCATCCTCGAGCGGACGGACGCCCGGGCGAAGAAGCTCAATGCAGCCTGGAAGGGCTTCAAGAAGCCCAAGGGCACCGCTGACGACCTTAGCAAGATCAAGGGCATCACGCCGGATCTCATGGCCCGCCTCGCCCAGCTCAATTGCATCAAGTTCGACCAGATCGCCGACCTCTCCGACGAGGATAGCGGAAACCTCGACGACGTGCTGAAGCTCGAAGGCGCGATCGAGAAGCAGGACTGGATCGGCCAGGCCCGCGCCCTGATCGCGGAAGCAACCGTCGACGAGGTCGCACCGGCAGGCGACGAGGCAGCGAAGGCCTAACGGCCCGAACTTGGCGCAAGTCGTGTCTGGGAGCCGATGGCTCCGGAAGGTTAAAATAAAGATGTCGCAATTGACGCTTCCCGGACGTTGGGCTAGAACAGCCCACTTTCGCGACGCTGAGACCGGATCGGACCCTGCCTTTCAAGGCGGGCCGTTCTGGCGTTTCGCGGTTTCCAGCCCGCGGTCCCAATTCGCCCTTCGGGCTGCCAAGCCCTTGATCGGCGCGAGAATTCAAGAAGTCTGAGGAGAAGCACGTGGCCCGTATCGCAGGCGTCAACATTCCCACGCAGAAGCGCGTCGTGATTGCGCTTCAGTATATTCACGGCATCGGCGAGAAGTTCTCGAGGGATATTTGCGAGCGCGTCGGATTGCCGCTGGAGCGCCGCGTCAGTGAACTGACCGACGCCGAAGTCCTTCAGATCCGCGAAGCTATCGATCGCGATTACATGGTCGAAGGCGACCTGCGGCGCGAAGTCGCGATGAATATCAAGCGGTTGATGGACCTTGGCTGCTACCGCGGCCTTCGCCATCGTCGCGGCCTGCCGGTTCACGGGCAGCGGACCCACACCAACGCCCGGACCCGCAAGGGCCCCGCGAAGGCGATCGCCGGCAAGAAGCAGGCGAAGAAGTAACGAACCGCACGATCGATCCGCGCAGCCGCCAGCGGCGGCTTCCGCTCAGCGACATATCACCCGGGCCGCAGCCTGGGCATCGGAGAAGAGAGTTACATGGCCAAAGAGCAGCAGCGGGGTAAAGTTCGGCGCCGGGAGAAGAAGAATATCGCGTCCGGCGTCGCGCATGTGAATGCAAGCTTCAACAACACGATGATCACCATCACCGACGCGCAGGGCAATACGATCGCCTGGTCGTCATCGGGAACGATGGGTTTCAAGGGCTCGCGCAAGTCGACGCCCTATGCGGCGCAGATGGCTGCCGAAGATGCCGGCAAGAAAGCCACCGAGCACGGCGTGAAGCATCTCGACGTCGAAGTTTCGGGCCCGGGTTCGGGTCGTGAATCGGCGCTCCGCGCACTGCAGGCCGTCGGGTTCCAGATCACGTCGATCCGCGACGTGACGCCGATCCCGCACAACGGCTGCCGGCCGCGCAAGCGCCGTCGCGTCTAAGTCAGGACGCCAACAACCGAGGCTGGTCCGAGGCGTCCGGCGCGTTCAAAACGCGAGCCGGACGTCGGCGTGACAGGCCCATTCGCATTTAACGTACCGCGTCGATCGCGGTCAGACACGAGGATCTTCAAGTGACCAACGTGTTGCAGAAGAACTGGCAAGACCTGATTAAGCCCGGCAAGCTCGGAATCGAATCCGGGCGCGATAGTGCGCGCATGGCGACGATTGTCGCTGAGCCGCTCGAGCGCGGTTTCGGCATGACGCTCGGCAATTCGCTGCGCCGCGTACTGCTGTCGTCGCTTCAGGGCGCGGCAATCACGACCGTGCACATCGACGGCGTATTGCATGAGTTTTCGTCGATCCCGGGCGTTCGCGAGGATGTCACCGACATCATCATGAACATCAAGGAAATCGCGCTCCGCGTCCATTCCGAGGGCGTGAAGCGGATGGTCCTCAAGAAGGAAGGCCCCGGCCAGGCGACCGCGGGCGACATCGAGACCTCGTCTGAGATCGAGATCCTCAATAAGGATCACGTGATCTGCACGCTCGATCAGGGCGCGTCGATCCGCATGGAATTCACGGCGGCGACCGGCAAGGGCTATGTCCAGGCCGAGCGTAACCGCCCCGAGGATGCACCGATCGGCCTCATTCCGGTCGACAGCCTGTACTCCCCAGTCAAGAAGGTCTCCTACCGGGTCGAGAACACCCGTGAAGGCCAGATCCTCGACTACGACAAGCTGACGATGCAGGTCGAGACGGACGGTTCGGTGAAGGCCGAGGACGCGGTGGCGCTTGCCGCCCGCATTCTCCAGGACCAGCTCACCGTGTTCATCAACTTCGAGGAGCCCCGCAAGGCCGTCGAAGAGCGTGCGCACCCCGAGCTGTCGTTCAACGCAGCCCTGCTCAAGAAGGTCGACGAACTCGAGCTTTCCGTGCGTTCGGCCAACTGCCTGAAGAACGACAACATCGTCTACATCGGCGACCTCATCCAGAAGACCGAGGCCGAGATGCTGCGCACGCCGAACTTCGGGCGCAAGTCGCTCAACGAGATCAAGGAAGTGCTTGCCGCGATGGGCCTCCATCTCGGGATGGAAGTCCCGAACTGGCCGCCGGACAACATCGAAGATCTGGCGAAGCGCTTCGAGGACCAGTACTAGGAACTACCTTCTCCCCGTAAACGGGGAGAAGGAGCCGTAAGGGAGAGGCCGTAGAACCTCCCCAGCAACAACTGTAAGGAGAAGACCGGATGCGACACGGAAAGTTGGGCCGGCGGTTCAGCCGCGACAGCGCTCATCGACAGGCGATGTTCTCGAACATGGCCGCCTCCCTCATCAAGCACGAACAGATCGTCACGACGCTGCCGAAGGCCAAGGATCTCAAGCGGATCGTCGAGAAGTACATCACGCTCGCCAAGCGCGGTGACATGAACTCACGCCGCCTCGCCGCCGCCCGGATGCGCGACGACGACATGGTCAAGAAGCTCTTCGATGTGCTTGGCCCCCGCTACAAGGATCGCCAGGGCGGCTATACGCGCGTCCTCAAGGCAGGCTTCCGCTACGGCGACAGCGCCCCACGCGCCGTGATCGAACTTGTCGATCGCGACGAGAGCGTGAAGGGTCGTGAGGACCGCGAGCGTCATGCCGCCGAGGTCGCGGCTAACGAGAGTTCAGCGGCCGGCTGATCGCCGATACTCCCGCTCAAAATGACAAAACCCCGGCATCGCTGCCGGGGTTTTTATTTGTGCCGAGCGTGGGCCGACGGGGCAAACTAAAGCAGCTCTTTCACCGTGGCGCTCGCCTTGGCGAAATCCATCTGGCCGCGATAACGCTCACGCAGCGCCGCCATAACGCGTCCCATATCCTTGATGCCGGTCGCGCCGACCGTCTTGATCACGTCCTTGATCGCCGCCTGCATTTCGCTGTCGTCGAGCTGACGCGGCAGGAATTCGGAGATCACCTCGATCTCGGCGGCTTCCTTCTGCGCCAGTTCGAGCCGGCCCGCGTCCTCGTAGATGCGGATGCTCTCGCGACGCTGCTTGATCATCGTCGCGAGGATCTGGGCGATCTCATCATCGGCGATGCGGCATGTGTCGGCGCAGGAATCGCCTGACTTGTTGAGGATCGCGAGATCGCGGTCCTTGATCGCGGCCAATACCAACCGGATCGTGCCGAGGCGCGCTTTGTCCTGGGCCCGCATGGCCGCTTTCATCGCGGCGGTAAGCTCGTCTCGCATGATGTTACTCCCAGGCTTAGGCCATGCAGCGCCACAGGCTCGCGTCCAACGACTGACGGGCCGTCCGCGAGCGATCCCGGGACGGATTACAACGGGACTCGCAGGGATTATGGGCCTTTTGGCGTTACGCTGCCAGATACTCGCAAGCGACCACATACACGACGCTCGACAAAAACGATGACTGACGCACGTTCGCCACTGATGGACGCCGACAGGCGGAGCGAACGTGCTGGATGTTGCTGTTATCGA
>LNEA01000543.1 GCA_001464855.1 Rhizobiales bacterium Ga0077530 | reverse complement strand
CAGGACGTCCGCCGGGGTGGCGATCCTTGCGCGGCTCGTCGCGGTTGGCACCTTCGCGCCCGCCGCTGCGCCCCGCACCATCGCCGTTGGCGCTGTGCGCCGGACGATCGCCGCGAGGACGCGCGGGCTGTTCGCCGTCGCGGGTCCAATTGCGCCACGGTTGCGCCGACTCTCCGCTGCGGCCTTCGCCGCTGCGCGGGGCGTCGCCGTTGCGTGGCGAATGTCCATTGCGCGGCGCGTGACCATCGGCATGACGGCGTTCGCCGCTCCGCTGGGCGCCGTTGCGCGGTGAATCGCCATTGCGTGGCGCATCACCTTCGCGACGCGGGCGATCGCCGCGCGGAGCACCGTTGCGTGCGCCATCACCGTCACGACGGGGACGACCGCCGTCGGCGCGCGAACCGGCGTCGCGGCGCGGACGCTCTCCGTCGCGCTGCGGGCGAGGACCGTTCTGATGTGGCCGTCCACGCGCGGGGCGACGATCTGGTGCGTCTGCCCTGCTCTCGCTCTCGTCGGCCGTCGACGCGGAGGCGACGTCACGCGACGCGCTACGCTCCATGCCGGCAGGTGCCGAAACAACGTCGAGCCTGCGCTTGATCAGGCGCTCGATGTCGCGGAGATATTCCCGCTCGTCGGGCGCGCAAAACGCAATCGCGATGCCGCTGGCACCGGCACGCGCGGTGCGACCGATACGGTGCACGTAGCTCTCCGGGATATTCGGCAGCTCGTAGTTGATGACGTGCGTGATTTCGTCGATGTCGATGCCACGCGCGGCGATATCAGTCGCGACGAGGACGCGCGTGAAACCCTTGCGGAAGCTGTCGAGCGCTGACTGACGCTGGCCCTGGCTCTTGTTGCCATGGATCGCGTGGACGCCGACGCCCATCATCTCGACCGCCTTCGACACGCGGTCGGC
>LNEA01000542.1 GCA_001464855.1 Rhizobiales bacterium Ga0077530 | reverse complement strand
GCGGCGGCGTCCGCCGTTTCGCCCGCGTCCATCCGCCCGCCGGGGAGCGCGTACTGCCCGGCGTGGCGGTTGAGATGCTTCGGCCGGCGGGTGAGCAATACAGCCGCTTCCGCCGCGTTCTCACCCTCAGCGACGATGATCGCGACGGCCGCGTGCCGCAGCGCTGGATCAGTGATCGCGTGCCGCTCGAAGCTCGCCATGCGCGCGGCCATGGTATCCCGCAGCGCGGGCACGAATGTGTAAGGCACGTTGGCCGATCTCCCTGGCGTCAAACGACGCCCTTGTCCTTGAGTCGACCGATCTCGGCGTCGCTCAGCCCGAGCAGGCCTTTGAAGACCTCGTCGTTGTGTTCGCCGAGCGTCGGGCCGAGCCACTCGACTTTGCCCGGCGTGTCCGAAAGGCGCGGCACCACGTTTGGCATCGCGATTTCGCCAACGCGCGGATCGGCCATCCGCAGAATGTTCTCGCGCGCCGCGTAGTGCGGGTCATTGAAGATGTCGGCGATCGAATAGACCGGCCCGCACGGTACTTCGAACTTGTCGCACTCGGCGATGCACTCCGTCAGCGTGAACTGTTCCGTCCAGTTTGCCACCCACGCGTCGATCTCCTTGCGATCGCGATCGCGGTCTAGGATCTTGCCCCACTTGCCGTCGCCAGCGAATTCGGGCTTCCCCATCGCTTCCGCGAGCCGCGCGAAGATCTTGTCAGACGTGCACGCGATGGCGACCCACTTGCCGTCCTTGGTCGGGTAATGGCTGTGCGGGCAGACGTTGACGGTGCCGGGCCCCATGCGCTCGCGCACGTAACCCTTGTAATCGTAGGCCGCGGCGAGTTCGTCGAGGATGCGGAAGATCGGCTCATAGAGCGCGATGTCGATGTACTGGCCGCGGCCGGTCATGTCGCGGGCGCGCAGCGCATACATGACACCGAGTGCGCCGTAGAGGCCGGAAAGGTAGTCGGGGATCGTCGCCGAGCCCGGTGTCGTCGGCGGGCGGTCGGGGAAGCCCGCGAGATAGGAGAGACCGCCGAACGCATTGCCAATGCGGCCGAAACCTGGACGCGGGCTATATGGTCCTGTTTGGCCGAAGCCGGAGATGCGGACCATGATGAGCTTGTGGTTTTCTTCCTTCAGCGTCTCCCAGCCGAGGCCCCATTTCTCCAGCGTGCCGGGCTGGAAATTCTCGACCAGCACGTCGGCATGGCGGATGAAGCGCTTCAATAGCTCCGCGCCTTCCGGCTTCCTCAGGTCGAGAGTCACGCACTTCTTGTTCCGCGTCTCCTGCAACCAAGGGAGCGAGTCACCCGATGGCGTCATGGTGCCGAACTTGCGCAGCGCGTCGCCGACCTTCGGCAGCTCGAGCTTGATCACCTCAGCGCCGAACTCGGCGAGCTGCGTCGTGCAGTAGGGGCCCGCAAGGAAGCTCGACACGTCGATGACGCGCACGCCCTGGAGGGCCTTCACGGTCGGGTGTGGTGAGGGAGCGGTCTCGCCGGCCATTTGCGCGTTTCCTTCTCGTGTTCGTGGAGATCCGACCTCAGCGACGGCGCGCCGCGATCCGCTCGGCGAGGGCGACGATGCGTTGCCGTCGAGCTGGATCGAGGCCGAGCCGGCTTTCTCGGCTTCGGCGAATGCAGCGACCGCCTTGCGCGACCATGCAACCTCGGCGGCAGTCGGCGCGAACACCTCGTTGGTGACCGCCACTTGATCGGGATGAATGCACATCTTGCCCTGGAACCCGAGTCCCTTGACGTGCTCTGCGGAGGCGCGGAAGCCGTCGGCGTCCTTGAGATCGGCCCAGACCGTATCGAGTGGCGCTTCGAGACCGCCGGCGCGCGAGGCCAGCACGCATTCGCTGCGGAAGGGAAGCAGTTCGGCCTCGCTGCGCGACCATGTCATCGCGAGATCGAGCGTGAAGTCGCCGGCACCGAAGGCGATCCGACGGATCCGCGTGCCGGCCGCCGCGATGGCTCGCAGGTTCGCGAGCCCCTTCGCGGTTTCGATGATCGGGATGAGATCGATGGCGCCTGCGGCGAGGCCGCGCTCGCGTTCGAGGTTGGTAATGGCCCATTCGGCCGCGCGTACCTCGTCAACGGTGTCGGCCTTCGGCAATATGATGCCGTCGACGCCCTTGCGCACCACCGCAACGATGTCGCTGAAACCCCATTCGGTCGTTGCGGCGTTGACGCGGATGTAGGCGAGGCCGCTCCGCGGTTTCTGGCAGGCAGCGACGACCACCTCGCGTGTCGCGACTTTCTCGGCAATCGGGCAGGCATCTTCGAGATCGAGGATGACGGCGTCGGCGTCCAGGCTCAGGGCTTTTTCGACGCGGCGGGGATGATTGCCGGGCGCGAACAGGAACGAGCGGAACACGGACATTGCGGACATGGGCGGCATCTCCCGGCAGCCGAGGGCTTGGGCGCCTCGTTTGGATCAGGTCTCAGAGATCAAGTCTTGCCCTTGACCGGACGGGCCTGTCAACGAAGGGGCCTAGGGTGCCATGCTGCGCCGGCGTCAGCAGGAGCGTATCCGAGCGGCCATCGGCCGAGGCGGGCGGCGTGCCCGGCAGGGTTTCGCGCCAAACGTCGGCAAGGGGAACAAGCGAGAAATTCCGGTTCGCCGCGAGGAACGCCGCGACTTGATCGGTGTTCTCGGCCGGCAGCAGCGAGCAAGTGACGTAGACGAGCCTGCCGCCCACTTTAACCAAGGGAGCTGCCTGCGCGAGGACATCGCGCTGCTCGGCCTGACGCTGCTCGATGTTGCGCGGCTTCAGGCGCCATTTTGCATCGGGCCGCCGTCGCCAAGTGCCGCTCCCCGTGCATGGCGCATCGATGACCACGCGATCGAAGCGCGCCGCCATGCCGCCGAGCGCCTCGCCACTGCCGGCGCTGAGCACTTCGACATTTTTGGCGCCTGACCGCGTCAATCGCTCGAAGATCGGGCGCAGGCGTGTCTTGTCGCTGTCGTAGGCGACGATGCGGCCTTCGCCTTTCATGGTGGCGGCGAGCGCGAGTGTCTTGCCACCGGCGCCGGCGCAGAGATCGAGCACGTCGTGGCCGGGTCGTGCGTCCACGAGCAGCGCCGCGATCTGCGAGCCTTGGTCCTGCACTTCGAACAGGCCCTTGCCGTGCGCGGGTTCAGCTTCGACATTCGGCGTGCGTCCGGCGCCTTCCGGCGCAGCAAAGCGAATGCCGATCGGGGAATGCCAGCAGTTTGGCGCGCGTCGTCTTGAGCGTGTTGGCACGGATGTCGACCGGCGCGCGCTCGGACAGCGCCGCGGCTTCGGCGGGAAGCCGATCGCCAAGCGCTTGGCGAAGCTGCGGTACGATCCACGCCGGCACGTCCGCGAGTAGTTCGCCATCGCGCATAGGCTCGTCGCGTTCGAGCGCGGCAAGCTCGGCGTCGGTCAGCGGCTCGAGCGCGTGGCGCGATCCATCCGCGGCTGCAGCGATTGCCGCCAAGTCCAGCCCGAGTGCGCGACTGGCGGCACCCAGCACCAATGCCCGTGGCGTACCCGCACCCATCCGAGCTGCGATCGAGCCGCGCCGTCTGAGCGCGTCATAAACGAGATTGCCGACGGCGGAGCGGTCACCGGAGCCGGCGAAGCGGCTTGCCTTGCCCCAATCCGAAAGCGCCAGCGCTGCCGGCCGGTGCCGCGCGGTGATCTCGGTCAGGATCGTGACGGCGGCGGCGAGCCGGGCCCCCGATTTCACTACTAAATGTCTCCCGAGTAGTTCGGCGCTTCGCGGGTCATGCCGACGCCGTGGGTATGGCTCTCGCGAATGCCGGCCGGCGAGATGCGGATGAATTTGGCCTTCTCGCGCAACTCGGCGAGATCGCGGCCGCCGACGTAACCCATGCCGGCCCGCAGGCCACCGACGAGCTGATGAAGCACATGGCCGACCGGTCCCTTGTACGGCACTTGGCCTTCAATTCCTTCGGGCACCAGCTTCAGCTCGTCCTTGACCTCCTGCTGGAAGTAGCGGTCGGCACTGCCGCGCGCCATCGCGCCGACCGAGCCCATGCCGCGGTAGGCTTTGTAGGTCCGGCCCTGGAAAAGGAACGTCTCACCGGGGCTCTCGTCGGTGCCGGCGAGCAGGGACCCGACCATCGCGCAGCTCGCGCCGGCGGCCAGCGCCTTGACGAGATCGCCGGAAAAGCGAATGCCGCCATCGGCGATGACGGGGATGTCATGTTTGTTTGCGGCGTCCACTGCGTCCATGATCGCCGTGAGCTGAGGGACGCCGACGCCCGCGACGATGCGTGTCGTACAGATCGATCCGGGGCCGATGCCGACCTTGACTGCGTCCGCGCCGGCGTCGATCAGCGCCTTGGCGCCATCGCCGGTCGCGACGTTGCCGGCAATCACCTGAGTGCTGTTGGACAGCTTCTTGATGCGCGTTACGGCGTCGAGAACGCGGGTCGAATGGCCGTGCGCGGTGTCGACGACGATCAGGTCGCAGCCAGCCGCGATCAGGCGTTCGGTCCGCTCATAGCCGTCCGCGCCGACGGTGGTCGCGGCCGCGGCGCGCAGCCGGCCCTGGGAATCCTTGCAGGCGTGGGGATGGCGCTGCGCCTTCTCGATGTCCTTGACGGTGATCAGGCCGATGCACTGGTAGGCGTCGTCGACGACGATCAGCTTCTCGATGCGGTTGGTATGGAGGAGGCGCTTGGCCTCGTCACGGTCGACGTTCTCGCGGACCGTGATCAGCTTTTCCCGGGTCATTAGCTCATGGACCGGGGACTGTAGGTTGGTCGCGAAGCGCACGTCGCGGTGGGTGAGGATGCCGACCAGCTTGCCTTCGCGGCGGCCATTGCGCGGCGCCTCGACGACCGGGATGCCGGAGATCTTGTGCTTGGCCATCAGCTCGAGGGCGTTGGCGAGCGTCGCGGTCGGCTCGATGGTGACGGGATTGACCACCATCCCAGATTCGAACTTCTTCACGGCGGCGACCTGATCGGCCTGCTC
>LNEA01000541.1 GCA_001464855.1 Rhizobiales bacterium Ga0077530 | reverse complement strand
AGAAGGACGTCGTCGAAGGTCAATCCGATGTTGGAATCAATGATCGAGCTGCGTCCTGCCATGCTCATCTCCTGCGTTTGGTATGGGCTTTTCTGCCGCGCGCTGCTGGCGCAACGCTCGGAAAACCTCTCTACGCACTGGTTTGGCTTGTTGGACGGACAGCATGTAGCAGATGCCGGACAATAGGGAAAGTGCGGCTGCAACGACCGGATCGGTAAGGGGCGAGAGGCAAGGGATAAGGGGGCGGGGAGGGGCCGCGAGACCTGCAGGAGCCGAGAAATCCACCGTTTTCTGCGCCGACTGGGCCGGTGGACCGATGAACCATTGATGCCACGATTCCCACATACTAGAGGAGTCGCGGTAAGGAACTGTGCGAGTTGGCCGGCGTCAGCGGCCAAACCTGCAGGCAGTGGAGGTTGTGCGGATGTCCAGCAGTCCGGACAAAACGGACGCGCGGAGCATGAGCGATATTCTGGCGTCGATCCGCAAGATCATGGCCCAGGATCCGCCGTCCGGCGCGCCCGCGGCCGTCAAACCGCCGACGAACGGCGTGGACGGTGCGCCACGGGCGGAGATGCGTCTCCCGTCTCTGGAGGCACCGCGCGACACGGCCGTCCGCGAACCGGCCCAACCAACCGCACCGGCCCCCGCACCCCAGTCATCCGCTGCGGCAGCCGCTTCGACGTCATCGGCCAGTAAGCCGGTTTCGGGACCGGCCCCGCGGGCGCCCGCAGCCGATGAGGCAGTCAGCCTCGATGAGTTTCTAGCCATGGCGGCGCCGTCGAGAGACGTCGTCACGACGCCGATTGTGCCAT
>LNEA01000540.1 GCA_001464855.1 Rhizobiales bacterium Ga0077530 | reverse complement strand
TTGCTCACCCGCCGGCCGAAGCATCTCAACCGCCACGCCGGGCAGTACGCGCTCCCCGGCGGGCGGATGGACGCGGGCGAAACGGCGGACGCCGCCGCGCTGCGCGAGACGGCGGAGGAACTCGGCCTGATCCTCGATCCATCCGCGATCCTCGGCCGACTCGACGACTATGCGACGCGATCCGGCTTCTGCATCACACCCGTCGTGATGTGGGGCGGTCCCGCCATCGCACTCAATCCCGATCCCAACGAGGTCGCACGCGTGTTTCGCGTGCCGCTGCGCGAACTCGACGCGCCCGAGGTGCCGGATTTCGAGCCGCCACACGATGGTTCCGAGCCGATCTTCGGCGTGCCGCTACCGACGCTCGGGCACAGCCTGCACGCGCCGACCGCGGCATTGCTTTTTCAGTTTCGCGAGGTCGTGCTGCGCGGCTTGGCCACACGTGTCGCCCACCTCGAGCAGCCGCGCTTCGCGTGGACCTGAGATCCACCCGCCGCGCCTAGCGCTCCTTGGAAATCTGCTCGACACGCGCCTGGCTGCGCAGCTTCGCTTCGCGCCGCGTGATGTACACCGCCGAGGCGAAGATCACCGCTGCGCCGACCCACGTCCAGATGTCGGCGATCTCGCCGAACATCAACCAGCCGATCAGTACCGCAAACGGCAGACGCGAAAAATCGAACGTCATGACGAGGGATGCTTCGGTGGTGGCGAACCCGCGCATCAGGCAGTAGTGGCCGACGACCGCCGTCAGCCCGATCGTTAGGATGGCGGGAAGGAACTCCACGCCGGGCGTCTGCCACACGAACATTGCCGGCACCACGGTCAGCGGCAGCATCATCACCGTCGTCAGGAAGACGATTTTGCCGGAGTCGTCCTCGCTCGAAAGCTGCTTCAGCAGCACCGTGATAAGACCCGAACTGATCGCATTGAAAATTGCGCAAGCCTGCCCGAGACCGATCGGGTGGGTGCCGGGGCGGAGGATTATCATTGCGCCGATGAAGCCGATGATCAGCGCCGTGATGCGGCGGATGCGCACCTTCTCGCCGAGAAACAGAATGGCGCCGACCGTGCCGAAGAGCGGCCCGAGGAAGCTGATCGCCGTCACCTCCGCGACCGGAATGAGCGCCAGCGCATAGAACCACGCCGTCATCGAGAACACCGATATGGCGACGCGCACGCCATAGAGGTGCATGGCGTTGGAGCGCAGCAGTGCGCGACCGCGCCACATCAGCATCGGCAGCAGGAAGAACGTCGCCGAGAGGTTGCGCAGAAACACCACCTGCAGAGGATGCATCCCCATCAGCGCCGCCTTGCGCGACGCCGCCGCCAGTATCGCGAACAGCGCCATCGCAACGGTAATCCAGATCACCGCGCGGATCGGATCGTCGCGCACGATAGGGCGGGCGTCACGCGGCGGCGGGTTCGGCGGCTTTTCGCTCTGAGACACGCATCCTCCCGCTGACGCGCACCACCAGCGCCGATCGCTACCGTGGCGCGGAGACGCCGCTTGCGCGACTCATCCGTGCCCCGATCGTATACAGCATCATGACCACAACGCAGCAGCACCCGTGGCGATGGCGCGCAGTCTCCGCCCTCGGAAGCAATAAACGGGTGGAACCCCTTGCATCTCGGCACCTTTTGATGAGAATTGCGATGAAGGTCCGGAACAATCGGGCCACCTGTCCCCATCACAACCAATTGGAGGGTTCGCCCCATGCGGCGTTTTGTTATCGGTCTCGCAGCGACTGCGGTCGCCGTCTCGGCATTGTGGGCCCCCGCGGCCAACGCCGGCAAAGCCAACGATACACTCGTCTGGGCGACGGATCGCGAAAATCCGATCACCGATTCGAGTTATCTCAACACTCGCGAACTCGTCATCATCGGCACGCTGATCTTCGATCGCTTGGTGCATCTCGACGAGAAGTACGATCCTGTCCCGCTTCTTGCCGAGTCATGGAAGTGGGAGAGCGACACCGCACTCGACCTCACTATCCGCAAGGGCGTGAAATTCCACTCCGGCAAGGAACTGGATGCCGAGGATGTCGCCTACACGCTGAATTTCATCGTCGATCCGACCAACGGTTCGCTCAACCGCTCCTACCTGAGCTGGATCAAGAAGGCCGAGGTGCTCGACAAGCACAAAGTTCGCCTCGTGATGGACAAGCCATTCCCGACGGCCCTCATCTTCCTGGCCGGCGCCGGCAACATCCTGCCGAAGGGCCATTATGAGAAAGCGCCGGCGCGCGCCGATGGCAAAAAGGATTTCGGCGCCGTGCCCTCGGACGGCACCGGACCCTACATGGTCACGGAGTTGAAACCCGGTCAGTCCGTTCTCATGGAACGCAACGCCAACTATTGGGCCGGCAGCCCCAAGGGCATCCCACCGATCGGCAAGATCCTGTTCCGCACGATCAAAGACTCCAACACCCGCACCGCGGAATTGATGACCGGCGCGATCGACTGGGTCTGGGACGTGCCGAAGGATGAAGCCGAACGAATGCAGCGTGCGCCGAATCTCACGATCGAGAACGCAAAGACGCTCCGCTTCTCGTACCTGATCTTCGATGCAAAGGGCCGGTCGCCCGACAAGCGTTTCATGGACAAGCGCGTCCGTCAGGCGCTTATGCACGCGATCAACCGCAAATCGCTCGTCGACAATCTTGTGGGCGCGCCCTCCGAGCTGATCCACTCGCCGTGCCACCCCGACCAGTTCGCCTGCTCCAGCGACGTCACGAAGTATGATTACAATCCGGACAAGGCGAAGAAGCTGCTCGCCGAGGCCGGCCACCCGAACGGCTTCGAGTTCGATCTGCACGCCTATCGCGAGCGTCACATCACCGAAGCCGTCATCGGCGACCTCGTGCGCGTCGGCTTGAAGCCCCGTCTCGTCTATCTCCAATACGGCCCGCTCGTGCAGGCAGTCCACAAAGGGCAGGTGGCCGTCGCCAACATGACCTGGGGCTCGAGCTCCATTCCGGACATCTCGGCGAGCACGGGCCACTTCTTTACCGGCTCACCCGACGACCTTTCCCAGGACAAGGAAGTCATCGACCTGATCAATCAGGCCAACGGCACGATCGATCCCGACAAGCGCAAGGGCATCCTGCACACGGCGCTCAAGAAGATCGCAGACGAAGCCTATTGGGTCCCGATGTTCAGCTACGCCAAGTTCTACGCGTACTCGAACGCCCTCGACTTCAAGGCGACGTCCGACGAGATCCCGCAGTTCTACAAGGCGAAGTGGAAGTAGATCCAACGCCGTTCGAGGCGCCCGAATGTGCGGGCGACCCACGGCACCGCACTCAACCGAAAGCTTCGGGCGCCGCCGATGATATTTCGGCAGCGCCCGGAGAACGTTCCATCACTCGGAAACGAATGCGCCCATGGCCATATTTGCATTGAAGCGGTTAGGTGTGGCGATCCTCGTGGCGCTGACCGTTTCGCTGATCACCTTTTCGATGAACTACCTGTCGGGTGATCCGGCCATCACGATCGCCGGCGAAGGCGCGCGCATCGAGGACATCGAGAACATCCGCAAGTATTACGGCTTTGATCGGCCGATCATGGTCCAGTATCTCGACTGGCTGTGGAACGCGGTCCACGGCGACCTCGGCCGCTCCTACGGCCTGCGCCAGCCCGTCGCCGACGTCATCTTCCAGCGCCTGCCGACGACCATGTTGCTCGGCGCCTGCGCAATCACTTTCGGTCTGACGCTGGCGATTCCGCTGGGCGTGCTCGCCGCCGTCAAGCCGAACAGCATCTTCGATCGGGCCGCGTTGACACTCGCCGTTATCGGCCAGGCGATGCCGACGTTCTGGTTTGGACTGACGCTGATCCTCGTCTTCGGCGTCATGCTGCGCTGGCTGCCGATTACCGGCCAGGACAGTTGGTGGAACTTCGTGATGCCGGCGATCGCGCTCGGCTACAACGTGGCGCCGGCGGTGATGCGCCTGACCCGCGCGGGCATGCTCGAGGTGCTGGCGTCGGACTATATCCGTACCGCGCGCGCCAAGGGTCTTCGCCCCATGACCGTGTTGTTCAAACACGCGCTCCGTAACGCCGTCATCCCGGTCGTCGCGCTCGCCGCCGTCCAGTTCGGCTTCATGCTCGGCGGCTCGATCGTGATCGAGACGATCTTCCAGATCAACGGCCTCGGCTATCTCGCGTGGGAATCCATCCAGCGCAAGGATCTGCCGATGATGCAGGCGATCGTGCTGATCCTGTCGATAATCTACGTCGTCATCACCTTCCTCGCCGATATGCTCAACGCGTTCCTCGATCCTCGCATCAGGGTGAGCTGACATGGCCGAGACCACCGCCTCCCGCTCGACACTCGCCCGCGCCGGTATCCAGACCGCCGAGGAAATCATGGCGCCGACGCCGGGCGCGATGATCCGTCGCCGCGTATTCGGTCACGTCGGGCTGATGATTGGCAGCTTCATCCTGGTCACCATCATCGCGATGGCGGTCTTCGCGAATGTCATCTCGCCGCACGACGCCTACGACCAGCAGCTCGCCCGCAAACTCATCCCGCCGATCTGGCATGACGGCCCCAAAGTCACCTGGGCGCATCCGCTCGGCACCGACCATCTCGGGCGCGACTACCTCACGCGGCTGTATCATGGCGCGCAGGTGTCGCTGCTGATCGGCTTCTCCGCGATGATCATCTCGGGATTGATCGGTACGATTCTCGGCGTGATGGCCGGATATTTCGGCGGACGCGTCGACATGTTCGTCAACTTCCTCATCACCACACGGCTTTCGATGCCGGTGATCCTGGTCGCGCTCGCGGTCGTCAGCATCGTTGGCTCGTCGCTAACCGTCGTCATATGGGTGCTCGGCCTCCTGATCTGGGACCGTTTCGCCGTCGTCATGCGATCGGCGACCCAGCAGGTGCGCTCCCTTGAATTCATCACCGCGGCCGAAGCGCTCGGTTGCTCGCATATGCGCATTCTCCTGACCGAACTCGCGCCAAATGTGATGAACCATCTGATCGTCGTCGCAACGCTCGAAATGGCGCACGCGATCCTGCTCGAGGCGGCGTTGTCGTTTCTCGGGCTCGGCGTCCAGCCGCCGACACCGTCGTGGGGCCTCATGATCTCCGAGGCGAAAGGATTGATGTATTACGATCCTTGGCTGATCGCGATCCCGGGCCTTGCGCTGTTCATGCTCGTGCTGTCGATCAATCTCGTCGGCGACGGCCTGCGCGATGTGACGGCACCCGAGAACCGCAGCTAGACGCGAACGAGAAAGAATCACGAGGCCAATGAGCGATCGCATCCTGACCGTCGAGGGGCTTGAAGTCTCCCTGCCGGTGCCTTCCGGAACATTGAATGCGGTGCAGGGCGTGAGCTTTCACGTCGACCGCGGCGAGACCGTATGCATCGTCGGCGAGTCCGGCTGCGGAAAGTCGCTCACCGCGCTCGCCATCATGGACCTGCTGCCGAAGCGGGCGCGGCGCACGGCGCGTGAGCTGTCCCTGCTCGGCGAACCGATCGTCGGCGTCACCGAGACGGCGATGTCCGATCTGCGCGGCAACCGGATGGCGATGATCTTCCAGGAGCCGATGACGTCGCTCAATCCAGCCTACACCATCGGCAACCAGCTCGAAGAAGCGTTGCTCCGCCATCGTCGCGTCCCGCGCAGCGAGGCGCGCGACCGTGCCATCCATCTGCTCGAGCGCGTCGGCATCACGGCGGCAGGCCAGCGCCTGCGCCAGTACCCGCACCAACTCTCGGGCGGCCTGCGCCAGCGTGTCATGATCGCGATGGCGCTGATGACCGGGCCCGATCTGATCATCGCCGACGAACCGACCACCGCCCTCGATGTGACGATCCAGGCGCAGATCCTGCATCTTCTCGCCGAATTGCAACGTGAATTCCATATGGGGCTGGTGCTCATCACGCATGATCTCGGCGTCGTCGCGCGCATCGCCACGCGCGTCGTCGTCATGTACGCCGGTCAGGTTGTGGAGGCCGGCACGGCGGCAGAAGTGTTTGGAACGCCGCGCCATCCCTACAC
>LNEA01000539.1 GCA_001464855.1 Rhizobiales bacterium Ga0077530 | reverse complement strand
CGCATCGTCGCCGGTGCACATCTGCTGCCAATTGGCGAAGCAGTGACGACTTCCAACGATCTCGGCTACGTCACTTCTGCGGCTTTCTCGCCGGCGCTCGGTCACTGGGTGGGCCTAGGCCTGCTCGCTGGTGGCGTGGCAGGGGTCGGTCGACGCGTGCGACTGGTGGACCTGCTGCGCAGTATCGAACTCGACGTCGAAGTGTGCGAGCCCGTGTTCTACGATCCGGCAGGAGAGCGCCTCCATGGCTGAGCCTCGAGTTCTACACCGTTCGCCACTCTCCGGCGTGGCAGTGACCGGCCGCATGGGACGCACGATCGGTGTCGCTGGCGTGCGTATCCGTGAGATTGCGGCTCCCGCGGGATTGGCGATCATTGCACGCAGGGGGCGGAGCGCAGATGTGGCGGCAGTCCTTTCCCGGCATGTCGGATCCACCGTGATGGATGCAGCGAAACGGGCGGCCGGCAACGGCATCGCGATCAGCGGCATGAGCCCGGGGCAGTGGCTCGCGCTGGCGCAACTGTCCGCTGATCGGGCGGTGCTCGACGCGCTGCGGGCGGATCTCGATGGTCTTGCCGCGGTGACGGATCAAGTCGACGGGCGCGTTGTGATCGAAGTTTCCGGCAACCGCGCGCGCGACGCATTGGCGAAAGGCATCGCGGTCGACCTCGATCCGGTTGCGTTCAAGGTGGGGGACTTGGCGCAGACGAGCGCGTCGCACATCGGCCTTCAGATCTCGCTTATCGACGCGGCGCCGACGTTCGAGATCGTCTCGGCTCGCAGCACCGCCCCCAGCTTGTGGTCGTGGCTCACCGCATCGGCAGCCGAATACGGCATCGACGTCGCGTAACCGTGGAGTCTACCGTGACGTCGCCTTCGCCGCGGCGGGATGCAGGGTGAACTGGAGCAGCAAACTGCGCTGCAGGAACTTGTTGTAGTTGTCGTCCGAGATCAGCGTGACGACGGTCTCGCCGCCGGCAGCAGTATGCACGGCGACGGACTCCATATTGTCGATCTCGTAGGTCATGTCTGACGTGATCAGCGTCTCGCCCTCGATCACATGGCCGGGCTTCAGCTCGGCGGCCGAAATGTACCGCAGCCGCATCTTGACGCCTTCGGTAATGCGGAACCGGCGTTCCAGCAGCAGGACCGATCCGTCCTCCAATGCCGCCGCACCAGTCAACGAAAACTCACCAATCTCCTTGACCGCAAGTTGCTTCGGTGCTCCCTGGCCGAGCAACCAACCCATCTGGTGACCGTTGGCGTCCTTCAGTTCCTCCGCGAACGCAAGGATCGCGCCGCGATAGGGCCCACCGCGCAGCACGGTGACCGCCTCGATCCCGCTGTTGGAGGTCATGCGCTTCGATTCTGGCGGCAGCCCGACGAGCGCCGTCGGTCGCCCGAGCGCGCCATTGATAATGGGATAGCGCACCACTCGGTGGTTTCGCTCGAACGCGACCAGCGCGACGCCATGTGAAAGCGTACCCGAGACCAGCGCCAGTTCTTCAGCGTCGGCATCTCTCTTGCGTTTGAGCGGCCGCCCGTTGAGCGCAAGCAGCGGCCCCATGCGTGCGTTCGTAATGCCGCTGGGCGCTTTGCCGGCATACGTGACCTCGCCGGACAGCCAGTGACCTTCATCGGAAACAGCGAGAAAGCGACGGCCGTCCGGCGCAATCATAAACCCGGACAAGCCGCCGAAGCGTGCGTCGGTCGACGTCATCGTAAGACCGCCGCGGTATTCGAGACGCCCGAACCGCTTCGTGTCGCCCAGTCCACGCTGGTAGCTGTCCAAGGGGCGCGAGACGACGGAAATCGCAGAGACCTTGTCGACCTTGCTATCGAGTTTGGGCTGTGCCGCAGTCGGAGTAGCGGCGCCCCCGAGGACCGACATTGCCAGAGCAACCAGTGCGGAGCGCGTGAAACCGCGACCGGATAGATGCGCGATGTCGCTGCTCATGAACTGGCCCCTCCAATCGGATTGTCAGTGTTTAAGCGGCACAGTGGCAGCGGCGTTCACCGCCGCTGCACTGCGACTTATCGACGACGCCCCGCAGGCGCCGGAGTTGCCGCGTGACGGCCTTGGCCCTCAGCGCGCGTCGGCGCATTCTCTTCGAACAGCTCGACGAGTTTATCGGTCATCGCACCGGCAAGCTCGGTCGGATCGGTGATCGTCACCGCACGGCGATAGTACCGCGTCACGTCATGCCCGATGCCGATCGCGATCAGCTCCACTGGTGAGCGGGTCTCGATTTCCTCGATCACTTGCCGAAGATGGCGTTCGAGGTAACAGCCCGTATTCACCGA
>LNEA01000538.1 GCA_001464855.1 Rhizobiales bacterium Ga0077530 | reverse complement strand
ACCGGCCGCTCGATCCCGATATGCCGCCTCGCACCGTCAACTCCAGCGGAACCTGGACCGGCCCGGTCGGCATGGTCCTGGCGATCCTGTTCGTCATCTTGATGATGCTGGTGTTGCTCGGCTAATCGCTGCCGCGTGCATCCGCGACACCGCTGATCAGGTTGCTGTCGTAGAGGTACTTTTCTCTCACACCAACAGCAGCGGCGACCGGTTGCAATACCTCGCGCCAGCGAGCCTCGATGGCAGCCTGCGCGCGACGCAAATCCTCGGCCGCTTCGACGCTGACGGCTTCGAAGCGGAGGACGCTGCCCGGGCCGACGCGGCCCAGCGCCGGTAGGTCGACACTCGCGACCGTCGCGATCTTCGGGTATCCACCGGTCGTCTGGCGATCGGCGAGCAGGATGATCGGCTGACCGTCACCCGGCACCTGGATCGATCCCGGCGCGATGCCATCCGAGACAATGTTGAAGCCCTTCGCGTGAGTGAGCGACGGACCCTCGAGCCGCATCCCCATACGGTCGGCGGCGCGCGTGATGACGTATGGCTCACCGAGGAATGTCGCCAACGCATCGCGCGCAAAATAGTCGTCCTGCGGTCCAAGCACGACGCGGATACGAGCCGGCACTGCGAGATCGAGATCCGGCAGCCCCATTTCGGTGCGCTCGTCGACTTCCTCGCGAACGATCGGTAGCAGGTCCCCGTTGGCGAGGACGCGGCCGTCGAAACCGCCGATCCGTGCGCGGGCATAGGTCGAGAGGCTGCCCATCACCGGCGCGAGCGCGATCCCGCCTTCAATCGCCAACACACATGAGATCACATTTTTTCCCATGATCGCGCACCAGCGAGCCGTCGCGTCACGCCGTCCTCGGTTACTTCCAGTTCGGCGCCGAGGCCGACGCAGGCGACGCGAACGCTCGGCGCGACGACTTCCATCGTCGCGCCCATGTAGAGCATGTCGAGCACGGCGGTCGCGGGCGGATTGCCAACGATGGTGTTTGCTGCGGCCATTGCGACCCGATCCAGCGCGCCCGCGGTCGGAATGCCGAAGCGCTGACCACCGAAGCGGCCGGCATCCTGAACTGACGTGCCGAGGCCGGCGGAGATGACGCGTAAATACCCGCTCATGGATTTGCCCGCAGCGTGTCGACATCGAACACGCCTTCTTCGCTGGCAGCCCGCATGTCGTCATAGACGTCGCGGCCGACCGGCACGAACCGCACAGTGTCGCCAGGCGCGAGCAAGACCGGATTTTGCCGCCTCGGATCGAAGAGCGGCACCGCCGTGCGGCCGATGATGTGCCACCCCCCGGGACTCTCGAGCGGATAGATGCAGGTCTGATTGGTTGCGATGGCGACCGATCCGGCGGGCACCTTGATGCGCGGGCTCGTCCGTCGCGGCAATTCAAGTGCGGCCGGGAGATCGCCGAGGTATGGCAGGCCCGGCAGGAAGCCGATGACGTAGACGAGATGCTCGACGGACGTATGCAACGACACGACCTCGGCGGTACTGAGCCCACGCGCGCGGGCGACGTCGTCGAGATCCGGCGCGAGGTCGCTGCCCTGGTAGCACGTCGGGAAAAACCAGCAGTGCCCGCCCATCGCCTCCGCCTCGAGGCCGTCGATGAGCGGCGCCAGTCGGGCCTGCAGTTCACGCGCCCGCACCACCAGCGGATCGTAGTGAATAAGCAGCGAGCGGAACGTCGGCACGGCTTCGACGACACCGGCAATTTTGGCATCAGTCAGCCGCCGGAGCAGGTTCAGCACGAGCGCCGATAGGTGCCGATCCATGCGGTCACCGAACTCGACAACGAGCGCGGTATCACCACTCGCAAGGAAACGAGGCGCGATCGCGAGACTGCCGTCTGCCATGACACTTTACTCCTCGTCGCCTGCACCGCCTCGATGCGCGAGCACGGCTTGGCGGACATGCCCGCGGCTGCTACCACTCCATCAGGGTCCGGCGAGACAGGACCGGATCCAGTTGGGATATACGTGTATCGGATCGAGGCGAAACATGAGCCTCATTCGACGACAGCGAGGAAACGAATATGGCCACCAAAGTCAACCTCAATGCCGATATCGCGGAAGGCTGGGGCGCCTACGACATCGGCAACGACGCCGCGATGATGGACATCGTAAAGTCGGCGAACGTGGCATGTGGGATGCACGCCGGTGA
>LNEA01000537.1 GCA_001464855.1 Rhizobiales bacterium Ga0077530 | reverse complement strand
ACGAAATCCTCGTAGGTGCCGGGCACGCTCGTCGCGCCGACAACGAAACCGTCACAGGCGGGCGCGGTGAAATATTCTTCGAACTTGTCGGCGACTTCTTTCGGTCCTCCGACCCATGGATTGTTCAATCGACCACGACCGCTTATGCGCACGAAGTCGCGAATTGTCGGGTTCTTCGTCCCCGCGCCCTTGAGCACGCGGTCGCGGATTGTCTGCAGACCGGTCATCGAGGCGATGTCCGCGTCGGTCAGCGGTTCGTCGAGCGGCTTCGAGCCGAAGTCGAAGTTCAGTGCCTCCGACAGCAGCATCAGGCTGTCCACCTCGAGCGGCAGCTTGTCGAGCGCGGCGCGCTTGTCCTCGGCTTCCATCTTGGTTTCGGCGACAACCGGGTGGACCAGTGCACCGATCAGCATGCTCGCCGGATCGCGCCCGGTCGCGGCGCATTGCGCCTTGAGATCCGCGTACTCGTGGCGGCCAACTTCGACCGTCGGCGTATAGGTGAAAATCCGCGTCCGCTCTGGCCGGCCTGGATGAGCACCGGATGGCCCTGGTTCGAACGGGGCACCGTGAACGGCCCGCGCGACGAGAAATTTGCGCCCTTATGATCGAGGCGGTGAACCTTGGAGCCATCCGCGAACCGTCCCGACGCCTTGTCGACGATCAGCGCATCGTCCGCCCAGGTATCCCAATGGCCGAGCACGACTTCGAGGAACTCGTCGGCGCGATCGTAGCGCGCGTCGTGCTCGATTACGGACTCGCGGCCCATGTTGTGGGCTTCGGTGTCGTTGAGCGAGGTCACGATGTTCCAGGCGGCGCGGCCGTTGGTCATCAGGTCGAGCGTCGCGAACATGCGCGCGACGTGGAACGGCTCATAGTACGTCGTCGAATAGGTCGATCCGAGGCCGAGCCGTTCGGTCGCCATCCCCATGGCCATCATGCACGCGACAGGGTCCATCTTGACGCATCGAATGCCGTTCTCGACGGCTTCCGTGAAGCGCCCGCCGTGGAACTCCGGCATCCCCAGGCGATCGTCGAAAAACGCGAGATGGAACTTGCCCGCCTCGAGCACCTTGCCGATGTGGCGGTAGAAGTCCGGCGACATGAAATCGGTGCGCGAGTCGGGGTGGCGCCACGAGGCGGCGAAGTTCGAGCAGTTCTGCGCCTGAAGAAAGCCGATCAGCGCCATCTGTCGCATTTTGGGTCACGTCCTCTGTTTCGTCCCTGTTCGACGAGATTAGACGGAGCTTGTGAAGTCCGCCATAACCATGTCCGGACAGCAGAATTGCACAGCCGGTTTCGGCGTCCTGTGATGAAGATCAAATTGTGCGGTGCAGCAGATCCACCCACGCTCGTATTCAGCCTATCCAGCGTTGATGCTTCAATGTTTCACATCGCTGGCGTATAGACGCCTGTCGGGATTGCGCGGGGCTTCGGCCGAAACGCGCGTCGCCAGACAGGGGCCGATCGGAGACACCAGACATGTCGCAGGAAAAGGCAAAAGGTAGCGGGCTTGACCGCGTGCTCGTGGGCGAGGTCGCGCGCGTCACCGAGGCCGCCGCCATCGCCGCCGCGCGGTTCCGTGGCATGGGCAACGCAAAAGGCGCCGACAAGGCCGCCGTCGACGCCATGCGCAAGGAACTCGGCAAGATCCACATCCGCGGCACCGTCGTGATCGGCGAGGGCGAGATGGACGAGGCGCCGATGCTCTACATCGGCGAGGAGGTCGGGATCGGCGACGGGCCGGCGGTCGACATCGCCGTCGATCCGCTCGA
>LNEA01000536.1 GCA_001464855.1 Rhizobiales bacterium Ga0077530 | reverse complement strand
AAACGCCATGTTCTCGCGCTTGGCATGACGCGAAGGACAGGACGGTCGGCAATAGACGCCGGTCGTTGCAACCGAGTAGACGAAGTCGCCGTCGAAGGATTTGTCGCGCGCGATGACGGCGGCGTAGCGGCGATCATCGTTGTCGCGGCGCTGACGCGTTGGCTTTGCGACGGTGCGGACCATGTCTCGCGTCCTTGTTTGGATATCGGTCATGTCCGCGAAGATAGGCACGTCGGGTGGCTGCTGCACTCCGATCCTTGCTTTCAAATCGAGAATTTCGGGGTCCGCGCGTCGGCACGCCGGATTCGCTACCATTGCCGGTGACTTGACAGGTCGGTGTTTTCAACAACGATGGCGTCGTTGTTCAGGGCCAATGAGCCGCCAGGGAGGGGAAAGTTCATGCTCCGTCATCGCGGACGAGCCGTTTTCGTTGCCGCGGCATTGCTGGTGGTGGGCGGTCCTGCGTCCGCGCAAGTAGCGAGCCTCGAGTCCGTCCAGTCGGCCCGCGGCGTCAAGCAGGCGTTCATTCTCATCAAGCCCGAGAAGCCGGTTGCGGCGGTCATCCTCTTTGCTGGTGGCCATGGCCATCTCGGCTTGAAGAGCGCGTCCAGCATGGCGTGGGGAGCCCAGAATTTTCTCGTGCGGACGCGCGACAAGTTTGCCGCGCAGGGCCTCATGGTCGCTGTCGTCGATGCGCCGTCCGACCACAAGAGTGCGCGCGGCATGAATGCGGTATTCCGCATGAGCAAGGGACACGCGACGGACATTCAAGCGGTGGTCGATCGTCTCAAGAAGGAGGCGAACGTGCCGGTGTGGCTCGTCGGCACGAGCATGGGGACCTTTTCGGCGGCGGGCGGTGGCATTGAACTGCACAACCTCGGCGGCATCGTGCTGACGTCGACGATCACCCGCTCGAAGCCGAACTGGAACATCGCCGGCAGTCACCCCAACGGCGTCGCCAGCATGCGGCTCTCCGCCGTTTCCGTTCCGACGCTGATCATGTCACACCGGAAGGATGGTTGCGATATCACGCCAGCAGCGGACTCGCCGAAGCTGGCGCGGGCGCTGGCCAAATCCCGCAAGGTTGAAACGGTCCTGCTCGATGGCGGCAGCCCGCCGCTATCGGAGCCATGCCAGGCCAGGTCACAGCACGGTTTTCTCGGAATAGAAGATCAGGCCGTGAATGGCATCGCGAAATTCATCAAGTCCAACTGACGTTCATCCGAAAACGAGATCCACGCCATGCCATCTGCCGACCCATCGTCGACAAGCCTTCGCCGTGATCTGGCTGCCGCTTTCCGGCTCGCAGAAAAATTCGGCTACTCCGAAGGCATCTGCAATCACTTCTCGGTCGTCGTGCCGGGCAAAGACGAGCGCTACCTGATCAATCCCTATGGTCTCCACTGGTCCGAGATGGGGCCGGATAATCTCCTCATGATCGACGGCGACGGCCAAGTCGTCGAGGGCGACGGCGAGGTCGAGGCGACGGCGCGTCACATCCATGTGCAAGGCCATCGCGCCAACCCGCGCCACCAGTGCATCCTGCACGTTCACATGCCGTGGGCGACCTCGCTGACCATGGTCAAGGGTGGCCGGCTCGAGATGGCGCATCAGACGGCGGCGCGCTACTATGGCCGCATCGCTTACCATTCGTTCGGCGGTATCGCGCTTGACGAAACGGAGGGGCAGCGCATCGCGGAGGCGCAGAAGTCCAATCCGAACGCCGACGTGTTCTTCCTCGCCCACCACGGGATCTCGATCGGCGGCCCGTCGATCGCGTTTGCGTTCGATGATCTCTATTACCTCGAGCGCGCCTGCAAGCAGCAGGTGCTGGCGATGTCCACAGGTCTTCCGCTTGAGATCATGGCCGACGATCAGGTCGCGGACACAGCGCGCCAGTACATGCAGTTGATCGATTTCCAAGCCCAGAAGCACTTCGCGGCCCTGGTGCGGATCAATGGCCTATAGGCCTTATTTTTGGGGCAGTTGTAGCTCTGCGATCGCGGACACTGAAAAGAAAAAGCCCCGGCGTGGCAGCCGGGGCTTTACAATCTCGCTGGCGCTCGGGGGAGAGGGGGAATTGCCGTGCGAGACATTCAGTACTCTTTGTTTAGGGTTATCCACGGTCTTCGTCCATTATGAGACTAAGGCAGCCGCAGGTTATCCACAGATACCCGTTTGGATTGGGCAGGAAGTGGTTGCGTGCAGGTGGCGCGCTGGATAGCGCGACTGCCTTTTGCTACGAAATCTTCAATTAAATTCATAAGTTTCCGTGATTGCGGAATTTTGTTGGCGGGCGCTGTCCGCGATCACTGAGACTCGCGCAAGGTTGCGGCGCGGGCGGCCATTCGCTCTTGCAGCTTCGCAGGGGCGGCGGCGAAATCCTCGGCAACCCATTCCGCTTCAAGATCCGCAAGAAGCGCCCCGATGTGTGGTCCCGGCTTCAGTCCGAGCGCAAGGGCATCGCGGCCGCCAAGCGGGAAGCGCGGTATCGGCCAGCGGTCGGCGAGGGCGTAAAGCACGTCCCACACGACGCGCGCTTCGGTGGTCTCGGCCATCGCCGCGCCAGCCATAGCCAGCCGTCGCCACCGCGCGGCGCCGATCGCATAAAGCGCGCGACGCTGCCCGGCGGTGTCGAGTTTGGCCAAATCAAGCAGGCGCGTATCGACGACTACCAGATCGTCGCGCTCGGCGTGCGCCAGGCGCAAGCGCGTCGCCAGAAATTCGCGATCTTCGTCGACTGCGACGGCGAGCACAGAGAGGCGCAGCAGCGGGTCCGCGGCGCGCTGAGCGTTGTCGTCGAGTGTCACGAGCCGCTCGAGCAGACCGATCCGTGGCGCGCGGCCGAGAATGTCGACGATGAAGCCGTGCGTGAACATGACGGCGATGGCCGGCGCGGCGCCGGGTGCCGCGAGCAGTTTCAGGAGTTCGGCGCGGACGCGTTCGGCGGAGAGATGGGCGAGGCGTGCGCGTTCGGCGGCGCAGGCCGCGAGACCGTCGGGGTCGGGGACATCGCGCGCGTATTGGGCGTTGAAGCGGAAGAAGCGGAGTATGCGCAGCGCGTCCTCGTGGATGCGTGCGCGTGCGTCGCCAATGAAACGGACGCGCCGCGCGTCGAGATCTTCGAGACCGCCGAGCGGATCGCTGATGGTGCCGTCGCGATCGCAGTAGAGGGCGTTGATCGTGAAATCGCGGCGGCGCGCATCGGCGGCCCAATCGGCGGTGAAGGCGACGCGGGCGTGCCGGCCGAAGGTTTCGACATCTTCGCGCAGCGTCGTCACTTCGAAAGGGGCGCCATCGGCGATGACGGTGACGGTGCCGTGCGCCAGACCGGTCGGGACGGCGCCAAGGCCAGCGGCGAGTGCCGCGGCCGTTACCTGCTCGGGTGTCGCGGTCGTCGCGATGTCGATATCGGAGACGGGTTCGCCGAGGAGCGCGTTGCGCACGGCGCCGCCGACGATGCGGGCTTGATGACCGGCAACCGACAGCGCGCCGAGAACGGCCTGCGTTTCGGAACGCAGCAGCCATGGCGCGCCGGCCAGTGAAGTCGGACGAGGGGCCACGGGTTTGGGCGACATGCAGGCCTGCTATTTCAGTACGCCGGGCTCGACGTGACCATCCTTGCTGAGTGACGGTGGCGTGTAGACCTGACCGGGTTTGCCGCCCGATGTCGAGCCGAAGGCAATGAGCACGACGAGCACCACCACCGTGCCGGCGAACATGAGCCAGACCAGCGGTGCGTCGTCCAGCAGGCCGCCCTTCGCATCGGCCTTCCGCGTCAGCAGCACGTACGTGACGTAGATCGCCAACGGCAGAAAGAACAGGACGACGTTCTCGACGACAACGCGAATCATCGCGGATAGAGCCCTTCCTGGAGGTTCTTCAGCATGCCCGCCGTCGCCCCCCAGATATAGCGATCCCCGAACGGCATGGCGTAGTAGTGCCGCTGGCGTCCGCGCCACTCACGCGAGTGCCGCTTGTGGTTGTCCGGGTCCATGAGGAAGGCGAGCGGTACCTCGAAGGCGGAGGCGACCTCGCCAGGGTCGAGGCGGAGGGTGAAATCCGTTGAGACGAGGGCGACGACCGGCGTCACCAGAAAGCCGGTGCCCGTCCGATAGCCGTCGAGAAATCCAAGCGGCTCGACGACGGTGCGCGGCAGGCCGATCTCTTCCTCCGCTTCGCGCAGCGCGGTGTGGATCGGGTCGGGATCAAACGGCTCGACCTTGCCGCCAGGAAACGCGATCTGTCCGGCATGGGTCGCGAGATGCGCCGTGCGTTCGGTAAGCAGCACGGTGAGTTCGGACCTCGCGATCACCGGCACCAGGACCGCCGCGGCCCGGGCCGGCTCCATCACCTCGAAATCGGCGAGCAGTTCAGGGTTGAGATCCCAGTCGCTCCGCGACCATGCGCGCCCGGTCCGCGGATCAAAAATGCGATCGCTCGGTCCCGGATGAAGCGCCGCCGCGGCGCGCACGCGGAACTCCGGCTCGGTGAAGATGGTCTGGGGGACTGTCTGGGCAATCGTCATGGCATACGAGATATGGCCCTTGCGGCGCGCGTTGGCAATCGGCCGATCGGAACAGGGTGCCCAGGTCGAGGAGCACCCTGATAACCAGCAATATTGCAGCTTCAACCGTAATCAGTCGTTGGACCCGGCCGGTGGCGATGGCACCGCGGCTTCTGCGCCGGCGCCAGGACGCAAGATGCGGACCCGCTTGACGCGTCGCGGATCGGCGTCGAGGACTTCGAACTCGATCCCGCTCTCATGGCGGATGACCTCGCCTCGCACCGGCACGCGGCCGACCAGGGTGAAGACGAGACCGCCGAGCGTATCGATGTCCTCTTCCTCGCCGTTCTTCAGAAGTTTGACGCCGAGATGCTGTTCGAGTTCGTCGATCGGCGTGCGGGCCTGAGCCAGCAATCCCTGCTTCGGATCGTTGATGATGTTGGCGGCCTCGTCGACGTCGTGCTCGTCTTCAATTTCGCCCACCACCTGCTCGACCAAGTCCTCGATCGTCACGAGTCCATCGGTACCGCCGTACTCGTCGACGACCAGCGCCATGTGGATGCGCGTGGTCTGCATCCGCAGGAGCAGGTTCACGGCGGGCATCGAGGGCGGGACGTAGAGTACCCGACGGCGTAGCTGCGCGGCCGAGATGGACGTGGAGAGCTCCGCCTTGGCGAGATCGATGCGTGGCTTCTCGCTGTCCGGGAGCACCTCGCCTTCGGGCGCTGGATTGGACGCTCGGGCGCCGCCTCGCGTCAGATAGGTCATCAAATCCTTGATGTGAACCATACCGCGAGGGTCGTCGAGGGTGTCGTGGAATATCGGGATGCGCGATACGCCCGAGGCGTCGAAGAGCTCGAGCAGTTCGCTCAGCGGCGCGCTCTCCTCGATCGCGGTGATGTCGGCTCGCGGCACCATGACATCGTCGACGCGAAGCGTGCCGAACTGCAGGAGCCGCAGCAGCATCTCGCGTTCGGCGGCCGAGAAGGCGGTACCGGTTTGGTCCTCGCCCTTCAGCGTTTCTTCAAGCGTGTCGCGCAACGTCGGCGCGGCGCCAAGGCCAAGTCGTGCGCGCAACGCAGCGACCCACCCTTCGCCGTTCTTCGGTGTGTCGGAGCCGTTGGGCGCATCGGGACGCGGACCGGAGTCGTCGGCAAGCGTCATGATCGGGGCAGCCTTGGCTGCGAGCGTTGCATGGTTTCGTTCTTTTCGATTGTGAGGGTCATTCGGTTTTCATCCGACAGGTCGGTCGGGCGTTGTTTCATGATCGCCATAGGGGTCGACGATCCCGAGGCGCGCCAGCAGCGTCGTCTCAAGCGTTTCCATGGCCTCGGCGTCGGCATCGTTCAGGTGATCAAAGCCGATCAGGTGCAGGACACCGTGGATGAGCAGGTGCTGGAAATGGTGGGTGGGCGGTATGCCGGCCGCGGCCGCTTCGGCAAGTACCGTTTCGACCGCCAGGACGACGTCGCCGAGCGCACGCGGGGCTTCGGCCGCGCCGGGCATCGAGGATTCCGGGGGGGCTGGAAACGACAGGACGTTGGTCGGTGCGTCCTTGCCGCGATAAGCGGCGTTCAGACGGCGCACCGCGGCATCGCTCGACAACGCAATCGCAGCCGATGCCGAGCCGGCGGCGGGTAGTTCCGGCGCAGTCGCCAGAACGCGCTGCACCGCTGCAACGAGACCATCGATCTCGCCGAATATTTGCCAATCACCATCGTCTTCAATGAGTTCAAGCTGTAACCGCCATCGCGGCGGAGGCTCTTCCTCGACGGTGCGATCGTCGCCGCCGGGAACGGCGGCGACCGGGGCATCCGATTGTCGTAAGGAGGGGTCCATCTTATCTCTAGCCAGAGCGTCCGCGGCCACTCGGCTGCGGGACGCCGTCGTATGCGGCGACGATGCGCGCCACCAGCTCACTGCGCACGACATCGGCCGCGGTGAATGCCACGGTCTGAATGCCTTCGATGTTATCGAGCAGCCGCACCGCCTCGTCGAGTCCCGACTTCTGCCCCGGCGGAAGATCGATCTGGGTGGGATCGCCGGTGATGACCATGCGCGATCCTTCGCCATGGCGGGTCAGGAACATTTTCATCTGCATACTCGTGGTGTTCTGGGCTTCGTCGAGGATGACGAAGGAATGCGCGAGCGTGCGCCCGCGCATGAAAGCGAGGGGCGCGATCTCGATCGTTCCCGTCTCCAGATCCTTCTCGACCTTTTCCGGCGGCAGAACATCGTAGAGCGCATCGTAGAGCGGACGCAGGTAAGGATCGACCTTGTCGCGCATATCGCCGGGCAAGAAGCCGAGCCGCTCGCCTGCCTCGACGGCCGGTCGCGACAGCACGATCCGTTCGACGAGGCCGCGTTCAAGGTAGGAGGCGGCTTGGGCGACGGCGAGATAGGTCTTGCCGGTACCGGCGGGACCGATGCCGAACACGAGGTCGTGGCGATCGAGCGCCCGGATATAGTCGCTCTGCATCGGCGTGCGGGCGGTGACGATGCGTTTGCGGGTCCGGACCTGGGCGGTGCCAGTGCCGGAGCCTGCTGGTGGCCCCGAGCGGGCATGGCGGATCAGCCCGTCGATGTCCCCCGGCGTCACGGTCTCGCCCTTGCGGACGCGATCGTAAATCTGGTTGAGCACGGTCCGACCGATCTCGCAGGCGGGCTGCGGTCCGGTCAGCGTGACGACGTTGCCATGGGCGTGAGCTTCGATGCCAAGCCTGCTCTCGATCAGGGCGAGGTGCGAATCATACTCGCCGAGCAGGTGTGCCAGCAGCCGGTTATCGTCGAATGGTACGACAATGCGGTGCTTACCTGGGGCCTTCTCGGGTTTGGCCGGCCGTTGGGCCGCCGACCCGCGCGCAGCTGTCAAATCAAGCTCTCCTCGCCGGTTTCAACGGACTCAGGAGCTGCTGCAACTCCCCGCAGCGGAGACTCTGAGCCAGGACAGCATATCACGCTGCCCTGATGACACCAGAGAGACTATTGGGACCCGCATCGGCGATTTCAACCGGAATGATGCGGCCGACCAGGGTGGGCGCCGCCTCGGCGTGTACGGACTGAAGGTAGGGTGAGCGCCCGATCAACTGGCCGTCGCGGCGGCCGTGGCGCTCGAACAGGACCGGCATGATGCGGCCGATGCACTGGGCGTTGAACAAGGACTGCTGGGCGTCGAGCAGCGCTTTAAGTCGAGCCAGTCGCTCTATTTTGACCAGTTCGGGGACCTGGCCGCCCATATTCGCGGCGGGCGTACCCGGACGCGGGCTGTATTTGAATGAATACGCCTGGGCGAACCCGATCGTGCGCACGATGTTCAGCGTTGCCTCGAAGTCCGCATCGGTCTCGCCTGGGAAGCCGACGATGATGTCGGTCGAGAGGGCGATGTCGGGGCGGGCTGCCCGGACGCGGCCGACCAGGCCGACATAGTGGGCGGCCGTGTGCTTGCGGTTCATGGCGGCGAGGATGCGATCGGACCCCGCCTGGAACGGCAAATGGAGGTACGGCATCAGCTTCGGCGTATCGCAGTGCACCGCGATCAAATCGTCGCTCATGTCGTGGGGGTGACTCGTCGTGTAGCGCAGACGCTCGAGGCCGTCGATGTCGGAGAGATGTCGGATCAGATCAGGGAGCGAGCGGGCGCGACCATCGTCGCCTTGGCCGTGGTAGGCGTTGACGTTCTGGCCGAGCAGCGTGATTTCGCGCACGCCTGAAGCGACGAGACGCCGCGCTTCGTCGGTGATCGCGGCGACGCCACGCGAATACTCCGCGCCACGTGTGTACGGCACAACGCAGAACGTGCAGAACTTGTCGCAGCCTTCCTGGATGGTCAGAAACGCGCTTGCCGAGCGGACCGCGGGTGATCTGGCCGGGCCAGATTTCGCGCCGAGAGGTCGCGCCGGCAAGTGGCTGAATTTGTCGTCTTCGGGAAATTCCGTTTCGACCACGGCCTTCGCACCAGCGCGACGCTGGGCGATTAGGTCTGGCAGCCGATGGTAGCTTTGTGGCCCGATCACGAGATCGACGACAGGCGCGCGTCGAACGATCTCGTCGCCTTCGGCTTGTGCGACGCAACCCGCGACGGCGATGACGGTCTCGCGGTCGGTTGCGGCGCGGGCCTCCTTGATGTCACGGATACGGCCGAGCTCTGAATAGACCTTTTCGGCGGCCTTCTCGCGGATGTGGCAGGTGTTGAGGATGATCAGGTCGGCGTCGTCCGGGGTGTCCGTTGCGCCATAGCCGGATGCGGCCAGCGCTTCGCCCATGCGCTCGCTGTCGTAGACGTTCATCTGACAGCCGTAGGTCTTGATGAATACTTTCTTCATCGACGACATGCCGTTGCGAGCTCCAGCCGGGCGGGCCACGGAGCCCGGCGCCTCAGCTACTTCGAGTTCACCGATCATCGACAATTCCACCTCCAACCGCTGCCGGTTACCGGTGCAAAAGTCCTGCCAGCGGCGACGCTTCGGGTCGCCAGCTTCCTTTATGGCAATCTATCATGGTTGCTGCAATGCACCATTTGCGCGGAAGCCGGGTTGTGGCATCCGCAACTCTCAGAGGCGATCGGTTGGAAATGGTTGACCTCGATTGTAGCGCCGGACCCATGTTTCGCCCGATTCAGCCATGATACGCTTGAGGTCGACACGCGAAGGGGAGTGGACGGTGAGGCGCGCAGACATGGAATGCCAGCTAATGGCCGTGATCAAGCCGGGAGCCGGCGCGTCCGAGCGGTTGGCGGCGGCGCTGGCCGCGAGCGACATCGCCTCGGTCGTGGTTGCCACGCCGGTTGGGACGGATGTCCCAGTCGCGGACATTCAGTCGTTGCTGCGGCAGGCACAAGCGGCGGGTGCGGCGGCGCTCGTCTTGGACGACGCCCGCCTCGCCCGGACACTCAAGGCTGATGGTGTTCACCTCTCGGTCGATGGTGGGCCTGATGGCAAGGGCGGCGCCAAGGGTTTTGGCGAGTCGCGCGAAGTTGTCGGCCGCGGGCTGATCGTCGGCGTCGACGCGGGGCGGTCACGCCACGACGCCATGGTGTCGGGGGAGGCTGGCGCCGATTACGTCGCCTTCGGCATTCCCGATCGCGTTGGCGACCGCGAGAAAGCGCATTTGCGTCGCTGCGAACTGGTCGCGTGGTGGGCCGAAGTCTTCGAGATTCCTGTGGTTGCCTTCGATGTCGTGGATCCTGACGAGGCCGCCGCGTTGGCTGCGGCAGGCGCCGACTTCATCGCGGTGACGCTGCCCGCGCGCGAACCGCCTGCGGCGTCGGGTGAATTGGTTCGAAGCGTTGTCGCGGCGATCGCATCGGAGGTTGTTACTTGAGGCGGAGCGCGCACATGGCGATTGGCGCGCTGGTGGTCGGGCTGGCGACGATGGCCACTGCGCATGCGCAGACCAGCAGTTGGAGCCAGAAGGTCACGCCCGAGCCGATCGAAAAGCGGCAACCAGCGGCGCCCAAGAGTGCCAAATCCGCGCCGCCGCCTGCCGCGCCGCGTGCCGCACCCGGTCCGGCGATTCCCGGCAAAGGGGCGCCTCGCGCCGTGAAGACGACCGCCGCGCCGGCGCCGTCGGCCAAGCCGTCACCGATCCCGCAAGCTACGGCTGCGCCAGCCAAGGCTGACAACGATCCCGCATACACCGCGTTTGATCTCGGAAAATATCTGACAGCGCTGAAGCTCGCCGAGGAGGCCGCGGCCAAGGGCGAGCCGCAGGCCCACACACTGATCGGCCGCATCCACGCGGACGGTCTCGGCGTGCCGCAAGATCAGGTCGTCGCCGCGAAGTGGTATGCGAAGGCTGCGGAACTCGGCGATGTCGAGGGTGCGCTCGCGGTCGGTACGATGCTTGTTCAGGGGCGCGGGGTCGCCAAGGATGTCGTCCTCGGTGCGCGTTATCTCGAGGCGGCGGCGCAGCGGGGCAATCCGCTCGCGACATACAATCTCGCGCTTCTCTTTCTAGCCGGCACCGGCAAGCCGGAAAATCCGATCCGCGCTTTCCATTTGATGGAGTATTCGGCCGAACAGGGGCTTCCCGCCGCCCAGTATGATCTCGGCACGCTCTACACGAGCGGGACCGGCACGACCGCCAATATCTTCGAAGCCGCGCGGTGGATCGGCCGCGCCGCCGCTGCCGGTTATGTCGACGCCGAGGTCGAATATGGCATCCTCCTTTTCAAAGGGCATGGCGTCACCGCCGACGAGTTGCGTGGGGCGTGGTATTTCAGGACGGCGGCGGAAAAGGGCAATGCCGTTGGACAGAATCGCTATGCGCGCTGCCTGGCGCACGGCGCCGGTGTCGAAATGAATCTTGTCGAGGCCGTGAAATGGCACCTGCTCGCGAAACAAGGCGGTGTCGAAGACAAGAGCCTCGATGAGATCGCAGCGAAGCTGTCGAACGCCGATCGTCTTGCCGCCGAGCGCGCCGCCTTCGCATGGCGCGAGCAGGCCCTGTTGAACTAAAGAGCGCTGCTTTCCGGATCGAGTGCGCGCGTTCGATGGAGACGGCCGATGGGCAAGCCTGTTCCGCAGCGCATCCAGCTTCGCCGCTCGAAAGGCTGGAAGATGCCGGAGAACACCGTGAAGGTGGACCGCACGACGGAATGGGGCAATCCGTTCCTGATCACGCCCGAACTGACGCGCGAGCGAAGCATCGCTCTCTATGAAATGATGATGGCCGGGAAGCCGTCGAAGGACGCGCCAGTGTCGATTGCGGAGCAACGTGAGAGACGCGAGGCCATCCTTGCCAGCGTCGGCGAGCTGAAAGGCAAAAACCTCGCCTGCTGGTGCAGTCTCGATGGCCCTTGCCATGGCGATGTGCTGCTGAAATTGGCCAATTCCGAAGGTAAACGGCGCGCGTGACCGGCGGCCGCGCCAGCCGGACCTTGCCACCGCGAGGGTAAGGCGCTAGGGGTGCGCTCTTGCAGCCGGACATATTTAGAGACGCACCAGGGTGACCTCTCACCGGCATTTTCTGCGATCGAGGACAGATGGCCGCTTCAGCGCTGATGAATGTCATGGTGGGTGCCGCCCGCAAGGCCGGGCGGAGCTTGGCGCGGGATTTCGGCGAAGTGGCGCAGCTTCAGGTCTCAGTCAAGGGGCCGGCGAACTTCGTGACCGCCGCAGACCAGCGCGCCGAGGAGATCGTCTATCGCGAGCTCGCACGCGCCCGCCAGGGCTACGGCTTCCTCATGGAAGAGGGCGGCGAAATTGTCGGCGACGACAAGACTCATCGCTGGATCATCGACCCTCTCGACGGCACGACCAATTTCCTCCACTCGATTCCGCTGTTCGGCATCTCGATCGCACTCGAGCGCGATGGCGAGCTTGTCGCCGGCCTGATCTACAATCCCGTCAGTGATGAACTCTACACGGCTGAGAAGGGCAAAGGCGCTTTCCTCAATGACAAGCGCCTACGGGTGGCGGCACGCAAGACATTGCAGGACAGTGTCATATCAACCGGCATCCCGTTCCGCGGACGCGGCGGCTATGAGCGCTTCAACGATGAGACCGCGCCGCTCATGCACGAGGTCGCGGGACTTCGGCGCACCGGCGCGGCGTCGATCGATCTCGCCTGGACGGCGGCCGGCCGGTTCGACGGCTATTGGGAGCATGACCTTCAGCCGTGGGACATCGCGGCGGGTATCGTCATCCTCATCGAGGCCGGTGGGATCGCCACCGACATACAGGGCGGCGAAAACATGCTCGACAGCGGCAGCATTGTCGCCGGCAATCCGACGATTCAGAAACTTCTGTTGGCGTCACTCAAGCGCCCCGCCTGAATGTGACGATTGCTGGGCGCCAGTGGTCCTGCTCGCGCAAAAGGTGTTCCTGGCCACAGTCCCTGGTTGTTTTGCCACGATCATCGGATAGTCTTCTTGGGTTAACCTCGAAAGCGTTGTGGCTTTTGCGTCATCTTCCGCCGTCGCGGCGACGTGGTGCAAGCGGGGCGCAAGTGGGGCGCGGGCAGGTGCCGGTTGTGTGAGGCGGAGTTGATCTATGGCGAGAACGCGGCCGACTGAACTGGCCTCCAGACGGCTCCATCGCACACTCAATACTCCCGGATCGTTCCTGCGCGGGATGCTCGTCTTCCTCATGGTGGTGGGGCTGTGCGGCGCCATTCTCTATCAGCCGATCGAGGTCGCGTTCTGGGCCAATCCCGTCCTAAATGGCCTGATCCTCGGCGTGCTTGCGATCGGCGTGTTGCGCGCCTTCGGACAAGTCATACGGCTGTACCCCGAGATCCGCTGGGTCAATGCGTTCCGCATCGCCGATCCAGGCCTCGCGATCGAACACAAGCCGGTGCTGCTGGCGCCGATGGCGACGATGTTGCGCGATCGCACGGGACAGCTCTCGCTGTCGACGTCGTCGATGCGCTCGATCATGGATTCGATCGGAGGCCGTCTTGACGAAGCGCGCGACACCGGCCGCTATCTCGTTGGCCTCCTCGTTTTTCTGGGTCTGCTCGGCACGTTCTGGGGTCTCCTCGACACGATCAGCTCAGTCGGGAAGACGATCAATTCTCTCGACACCAAAGGCACCGACAGCGTGCTCATGTTCGAGGAGCTGAAAGCAGGTTTGTCGGCGCCGCTCAAAGGCATGGGCACCGCGTTCTCATCATCTCTGATGGGTCTCGCGAGTTCGCTGGTGCTCGGCTTTCTCGATCTCCAGACGAGCCACGCCCACAATCGCTTCTACAACGAACTCGAAGAATGGCTGTCCGGCATCACCGAGCTGACACCGGCTGGCGAAGGCGGCGGCGAGGTCGGCCAGCAACTCTTCGGAATCATGTTCGAGGTGCAGCGCACGATCTC
>LNEA01000535.1 GCA_001464855.1 Rhizobiales bacterium Ga0077530 | reverse complement strand
TTGCCGCTGGTCGTGCCGCAGACGGTGATGCCGCGCGCCTTTGCTGCCTCCATGTCGACGGAGGCATTGCGCATGCCGGCGGTGACGATCAACTTGAGGTTCGGCAGCGCGTCGATGAGCGATTTCGGAAAGGGCGTGCGCTCGCGCATCAGGCAGACGACCTCGAAACCGGCCAGCGCCGTGCGCGCGGCTTGCTCGCTCTCGAAGGCGTGGTTGAAGACGGTAACCTGATGCTGGCTGCGCAGACGCGACCAGTCGGCCAGGGAAAAGGCCACATTCTGGTAGTCGTCCAGGATCGCGATCGCGACCATGCGGTATCCTCCCGAAGTTGTTTTGTGCGTTGGGCTTCATTTGACACGGTGACCGGAAGCCGGCCCCGCAGTTGAGGAAGCATCATCCTCCGCCGCGTTTGGCTGTGCAAGGCCCGCGATCGCGGTGCATGGCGCTGCCGCGGTAGGGTACCGGCACCACCCCGACGGGCAGTCGGCGCTCCGCAACCCGCCGTGCTATGGTGGCCGACTTCGAATGCCTACTGGCCGCCTCCGCGAGGATTCCCGACTTGACCATCGTGCTGATCTTTCTTGGCCTCGCCTTTGCCCTCGCGTTCCTGCCGCAGATGTGGATCAAGAGCGTGATCCGCCAGCACGCGGACGAAAGGGCCGACTTCGCCGGAACCGGCGGCGAGTTCGCGCGCCACGTCCTCGATGGCATGGGCCTCTACCACGTCGTCGTGGAGGAGACCCAACTTGGCGACCACTACGATCCCGAGGCCAAGGCGGTGCGGTTGCTGCCCCAGCATTTCGGCAAGCGCTCACTGTCCGCCGTCGTCATCGCCGCCCACGAGGTCGGGCACGCCATGCAGGATGCGACCAGCTACAAGCCGCTCCTGGCGCGCACGCAGCTCGCGAAGAGGGCGGTGTACGTTGAGAAGTTCGGCTCGATCGTCATGCTCGCGGCGCCGGTGATGATGCTGCTTTCGAAGTCGCCGCACATCTTGCTGATCCAGATGGCCTGTGGCGTGCTCATCCTGGCGTCGACGATCTTCATGCACATGGTGACGCTGCCGGTGGAGTTCGACGCGAGCTTCAAACGTGCCCTGCCGCTGCTGAAAGCCGGCAACTACATCTCACCACGGGACATGGGGTCGGCGCGCAAACTGCTGCGCGCGGCGGCCTACACCTACGTTGCCGCGGCCGCCGTCAGTCTGCTCGATGTCATGCGCTGGTTCCGCGTCTTGCGGATCTAGGCTTTTCCGGGCGATCGCTTGGCGCGTGACTTCTTCGGCGCGGGTGCTGCTTCGTCATCGACGAAATCGTCGATGATGTAGTGGTGAAGCCACGCTGTCTTGACGCCGGTTTCGCTGCGCGCCTTGCCACGCACCGAGATGCCGGCCTGATGGACCGTCTCGGGGGTGCCCGAGATCAGCGGGTGCCACCATCGCAGGTCCTTGCCTTCTTCGACGAGGCGGTAGCCGCACGTCGGCGGAAGCCAGCCCAGCGTCCGCACCTTTTCCGGCGTGATCGAGATGCAGTCCGGCATCTTCTGCTGGCGGTTTTCATAGTCGCTGCATCGGCAGGATTTCAGGTCGAGCAGGCCGCACGCCAGGCGGGTTAGATAGATCTCGCTCGTGTCCTCATCCTCGAGCTTGACGAGGCAGCAGCGCCCGCAGCCGTCGCACAGGCGCTCCCATTCGCTCGTCGACATTTCGTCGAGCGTCTTGGTCCGCCAGAACGGTTGAGCTTTGCTCACGGAGGCTCCATGGAAACTGCTGTATCGAATACTGTTCACGTATCATATTTGCCGTCACGCATCGATTCAGCATATCAACGCCAGAATCGTGGCCCCAGGTTCTTGGCCGTTGTGCTGACGGACGGACTGATGACCAATGCTGCCGGCGTCGTCGTCAAGGCCGGATAAACACGAGGAATCCGAACGTTGAGCGACTGGCTCACCAGGCATCGGAAGGGGCGTCGGACCGGAGTCGATTGGCTTCGTCTCGATAGTTGGATCGATTCGAGCCTATCCAACACCTGGGAAGCCTTCCAGGACCGCTGGAACGCGGCGTCGAGCTTCTTTGCCAGATTTCGCCTGTCCGGCTGGCGCCGCGGGGCGACCGAGCTGATGTCGGAGGGGCTGACGCTCACGGCCGGCGGCATGGTGCTCATGTATGGGCTGGCGATCCCGGCTTTTCAGGAGATGGACGAGGGCAAGATCCTCTCGACCGGTAAGTTCGCCGTCAAATTCCTCGACCGGGAGGGCCACGAGATCGGCCAGCGTGGCATCCTGCACAACGATGCGGTGCCGCTCGAGGAAATCCCCGATCATCTGATCAAGGCGACGCTCGCGACCGAGGACCGGCGATTCTTCGAGCACTACGGCGTCGACGTGCTCGGCACCGCGCGTGCCTTCTTCGAGAACGTCCGGGCCGGCGAGACCGTCCAGGGCGGCTCGACGCTCACCCAACAGCTCGCGAAGAACCTGTTCCTGTCATTCGAGCGCTCGTTCGATCGCAAGCTCAAGGAGTTGTTCCTCGCCTTCTGGCTAGAATCACGATTCACCAAGCAGCAGATCCTAAAACTCTATTTCGATCGCGCCTACATGGGCGGCGGCGCCTATTCGGTGCGCGAGATCACGCTGGCGGAATCCGCCATGCTCGCGGGCCTGTTCAAAGCACCGACGAAGTTCGCCCCGCACATCAATCTGCCCGCGTCGCGCGCCCGCGCCAATCTCGTGCTGACCAACCTCGTCGACGCCGGGTTCATGACCGCCGGCCAGGTCCACGGTGCGCGCCTCAATCCCGCGCGCCCGATCGAGACTCGCGCGACCTACAGCCCGGATTGGTATCTCGACTGGGCGTTCGAGGAGATCCAGAAAATCGCCGAGGGCCGCGGGCACTATGTTTTGACCGCCCGCACGACGATCGATGTCCGCCTCCAGCAGGCCGCCGATCAAGCGCTGGTGTCGACCATCCGCCAGTACGAGCGCGAAAAGAACGCGACCTCGGGGGCGCTGATCGCCATGGAGCCGGATGGTGCCGTCAGGGCGCTGGTCGGCGGTGTCGACTACGGCGAGAGCCAGTTCAACCGGGTCAGCGCGGCGCGACGCCAGCCCGGCTCGTCGTTCAAGCTCTATGTTTATGCCAATGCCATCGAACACGGCGGATTGACCCCGACGTCGCTGGTGCGCGACGCGGCGCCGCCCTGCGGCAACTGGGCGCCGAAGAACTACGATGGCGGCAGCGGCAGCGGTGCGCGCATCACGATGGCGAGTGCCTTCGCCCGCTCGCTGAACACGACAGCCGTCGATTTGTCCTTCCGCTACGAACGCGACAACGTCCTCGAAATGACGCAGCGGCTCGGCGTCACCGGCGTTCGCAAGACCTGTTCGATGGCGCTCGGCGACCACGGCATTACGCCGCTCGAGCATACCGCCGCCTATGCCGTGTTTGCGAACAACGGCAAGGCCGTGAAACCGTACGCCATCCTCGAGATCATGAATTCGCGCGGCGATGTCATCTACACCCGCGAGAAGGACGAGCCGCCGGCCGCGCAGATCCTCGAGGAGCGCGTGGTCGTCGGCATGAACCGCTTGATGCAGGCCGTCGTGACCGATGGCACCGGCAAGCGCGCGACCCTCGAGAACGCCACCGTCGTCGGAAAGACGGGAACGAGTTCGAGCTACCGCGACGCCTGGTTCATGGGCTTTACCGGCCAGTACGTGACAGGTGTGTGGATCGGCAACGACGATTTCCGCCCGATGCGTGATGTGACCGGCGGCAACCTGCCAGCGATGACGTGGCACAAGTTCATGTCGGTTGCGACGACGAGCGCCGACATCCCGACGATTCCCGGCCTCGAGCCGCATCCCGCGCAAATCGAGGAGCGCCGCCGCCTCGCCGCATTGCGCCAATTGCAGCCTGGTGGCGATGGCCCGGCCGCCGGTGGCGTGGCACAGGCGAGCAACGCGATGCCGGACCGCACGCGGCAGGCGTTAAAGCAACTCGGCGACGAGCTGCGTCTCGCCAGCGAGCGCCCCCTCGGTATCGGCAGCGGCCAGCCGGAGGGCGGCGCCGCGTCTCCCGCGTCCGGCACTCGGAAACCTGCGCCGTCGCCGGCGACCGGCAAGCGCGCCGATGTGGC
>LNEA01000534.1 GCA_001464855.1 Rhizobiales bacterium Ga0077530 | reverse complement strand
TCGTGCACCTCCAAACGGACAACCTCGCCGAGTTGCGCGCTGGCGCCGACCTCGCCGCGCTCACACGCGCGCAAGAAACCGATCTGCCCGCCTCCGCGCGGATCGCCTACGCCGCATCTGAAAGCGACTACCGCCGCGCCATCGCCGAAGCCCGCCGCCTTGTCGGCGCCAGCGGCCGCATCTCGCTCGCCGAACTTCCGATCGTCATGGAAGCGGATCAAGCGACACAGATCGCGGAGAGCTGGCTCTTCGAGACGTGGGCCGCGCGCGACCGCGCCCAATTTGCACTCCCGCCGAGTCTCGTCGCCATTGAACCCGGCGATGTCATTGCGCTCGCCGGACCAGGAGAGCCGCGACACTATCGCGTCACCGAGATCGGCGATCACGGCGCCCGCGAGATCGACGCGATCCGTATCGAGCCGGACGTTTACGCACCGATCCCGGCAACGTCGCGCACACCGCCGATGCCTCCGACAGTCGCATCCGGTCCACCGGCCGCCGCCTTCCTCGACCTGCCGTTGCTGCTCGGCAACGAGTCGCCCGACACTGGATACTTCGCCGCGATGCTGCGGCCATGGCCCGGCACTATCGCGCTCTACCAGTCGCCGGAGACCTCGGGTTTCACGCTCGCTCGACGACCTCGCCGCTGGCCCGACCAGCCGTCTCGACAACGCCACGCGCTTCCGCGTGCGCCTCGACTATGGAACGCTCGCCTCGGTCAGCGATCTCGCGCTGCTCTCCGGCGCCAACGCGGCAGCCATTGAGCACGCACCCAGCGACTGGGAAATCATTCAGTTCCAAAACGCCACCCTCGTCGCGCCTGCGACGTACGAGCTGTCGTCGCTACTGCGTGGACAGCAAGGCACGGAAGCGACGATGTCCGCGTCCCTCGCTGCGGGCGCCCGCTTCGTCCTCCTCGACTCGGCGCTCACCACGCTCGATCTGACGCAGGACGAAATCGGCCTGCCCTTCACTTGGCGCTATGGCCCCTCCAATCGCGATCTCGGATCGACAGCGTACGCAACGACGGTTCACGCCTTCGCCGGCATCGGCCGTCGTCCGCTCGCGCCCGTTCACGTCGGCGGTCGCCGCGACGCCGGCGATCTCCACATCTCCTGGATCAGACGCACCCGCATCGGCGGCGACAGTTGGGAATTCGCCGAGGTCCCTCTCGGCGAGGACAGCGAGGCCTACGCGCTCGACATTGTCGACGGCGACTCCGTCGTCCGCACACTCGCGGCATCGAGCCCTTTCGCCACCTACACCGCCGCCGACCAGGTCGCCGACTTCGGCGCGCCTCCACCCGCGATCACGGTCCGCATCTATCAGCTCAGCGCGAGTTACGGCCGCGGCAGCCCAGCCGTAGCGATCATTTGATCCGCGGCAACCGCCGGTTCGACGCACGCAACGGAGACACCGATGCAACAGCCATCCTGGATGGCCGAGGCTTGGCGCGAGCTTGGCCAATCCGAGCGGCCCGGCCCAACGCACAATCCACGCATTGTCGCCATGTTCGACGAACTCGGCCATCCGCACCAAGCCGACGAAACTGCGTGGTGCGCGGCCTTCGTCGGTGCCTGTCTCGAACGCGCCGGCATCGCCAGCACGCGCTCGCTGATGGCGCGATCGTACGAGCAGTGGGGCATCGCGAACGCCGCACCGACGGCTGGCGCCATCGCCGTTCTCCGCCGCGGCAGCGATCCCGCGCTCGGCCACGTCGGCTTTCTCATCGGCGCATCGGATGCTCACGTCTATCTGCTCGGCGGCAATCAATCGGACGCCGTCACCGTCGCTCCATTCAATCGTGATCTCGTGATCGCCTATCGTGCTCCACCCGCCGACAGCGAGAACCGCGACGTCGATCCCAACTTCGAGACCGCACTCCGCCATGTCCTCGACATGGAGGGCGGTTGGTCAGACGATCCACACGATCCAGGCGGACCGACCAACAAAGGCATCACCCTTGCCGTCTTCGCGCGCGAACGCGGCATCGACGTCACCACGGATAATTTCGCCGCCCTGAAGGCCGCGCTGCAATCGATCCCCGATGCGCTCGTTCGCGACATCTATGTGCGTCGCTACTGGCAACCCGCCAGCTGCGCCGCGCTTCGCGCGCCCCTAGCGCTCATGCACTTCGACGCCGCCGTCAATCACGGCGTCTCCGCGGCGACGCGTTTCCTCCAGGAAGTCCTCGACGTCGATGTCGATGGTGAGATCGGGCCGATCACCCTCGCCGCTGCCCGCAAGGCACCACTCCGCCAGACCGTCGCTCGATATGGCGACATCCGGCGACGGCGTTACCGCGCGCTCCCGCATTTCTGGCGCTTCGGGCGCGGCTGGTTGCGGCGCGTCGACGCCACGCTCGCCGCGGCAGCCCGCCTCATGCCGCCAGCAATGCCTTCCAACGACGATCCCGCATCAACCCAGGAGAACCCGTTCATGACTGGACCATCCGACGCCCCGATCACGAAGCCCTACGTTGCTACCGAGACCAAGAGCTGGTGGCAGTCCATGACGGTCTGGGGCACCCTGCTGACAGCCATCACCACCGTGCTGCCGGTCTTCGGTGTGCTGGTCGGCATCAGCATCACGCCCGACATTGCGGATCGCCTGGGGCAGGACATCGTCCTCGTCGTACAGGCGCTCGGCGGGCTCATCGGCACCATCATGGCGTTGTTCGGCGGCTCCCGCGCGGTAGCGCTCTTGAGTCGATCGTCGCGCAAATCCGATTGAGGTGCCACGCGGCGGCGACCTTCGTTATCTTGGCGTCCGCCGCCGTCGCGCCCGGTATTTTGCAGCCCACCCTTCACGCGTTTCCTGCGGCGCACGCGCGACGGCCAGCGCATCCGCCGGCACATTTTTCGTAATGACGCTGCCCGATCCGATGTAAGCGCCGTCGCCGATTTTGACCGGTGCCACCAGCGCTGAGTTCGAGCCGATGAAAGCGCCGGCGCCAATCTCGGTGTCGTGCTTTTCAAAACCGTCGTAGTTGCAGAAGATCGTGCCGGCGCCAATGTTGGCGCCTGCACCGACGCGGCCGTCGCCGATGTAGGCGAGGTGGTTTGCCTTCGCGCCGGCTTCCATGACGACGTTCTTCACTTCGACGAAATTGCCGATGTGGACATCCGGCCCGATGTCGGCGCCCGGCCTCAGCCGTGCGAATGGACCGACAATCGCACCCTCGCGGACCCGCAGCCCTGCGCGATTTTTCCCGTCGTGGCCGACGATGTGACAGTTGGCGCGGATGGTCACGCGATCTTCGATCACGACACCCGGGCCGATGACGACGTTCGGCTCGATCGTCACGTCGCGGCCGATCACTGTGTCGTAGCTGAGCCAAACCGTCTCTGGCGCCACCAGCGTCGCGCCATCGCGCATCACCTTGAGCCTCCGTCGCCGCTGCCAGATCGCCTCGGCAACCGCGAGCTGATCGCGCGAGTTGATCCCGAGAACCTCTTCCTCGCTGCACACCACGACGCGCACCGTGTGCCCGGCCGCCCGCGCGAGCCCCACCGCGTCGGTCAGATACAGCTCGCCCTTCGCGTTGCCGTCACCGATCTTTCTCAGCAGCGCCACCAAATCCGGCACGCGAAACGCCATCACGCCCGCATTGCACAGGCGCACGCGGCGCTCCTCGTCACTCGCGTCGGCGTGCTCACGGATCGCCACCAGCGCGCCATCCGCGCCCGTGAGCAACCGGCCATAGCCCGTCGGATCGGCCGCCTCGAAGCCGAGCACCGCGATACCGGCGCCCCCCTCCAACATCTCCCGCATCCGCACGAGCGTCTCCGCCCGCAACAGCGGCGTGTCGGCGAAAAGCACCATCACATCGCCCCGATGCGCCGCGAGTGCCGTCGCGGCTGCCAGCACGGCATCCGCCGTTCCCCGCTGATCGGCCTGGACGCAGGTCTCGATGTTCGATCCCGCCGCTCGCGCTTCCGCCGCCACAATCTCCATACCCGGGCCCACGACGACGACCTGCCGTTCCGGCGCCACAGTCCCCACGCGATCGAGCACATGGCCCAGCATCGAGCGGCCGGCGATCCGATGCAGCACCTTCGGCGTATCGGAACGCATCCGCGTGCCTTTGCCCGCGGCAAGCACGACGGTCATCAGGGGAACGGCCATGCCGAAAATCCTCAATAGTCACCGGGTCGAGTTGCAGCAGCCATCGGCCATCGCCGATTGACGTGCCCTACCCCGGGCAGGGGCTGAAGCAAAACTGATTCCAGCTTCCAAGCCAAGCCTTCGCGCCTCGTCCCCCGCGCCAAAGGCCCTCCCTTCCCTCGCCCTAACCTCCCTCCACACCACCGCCACACAAAAACGTGAACTTGACTTCGGACTTCTCAAATGAAAAAAGAACGGTCATTCGTTTTTATTGCAGCGCACCACTCGCGACTGCAGGAGTTGCAGGACCGTCCCGTGGCCAAACTTTCCCCCGAAACGCTCCGAGAGCGCAGCGATCACATCCTCGATGCCGCAGGGCATTGTTTCGCCCGCGCCGGCTTTCACCGCACGACGATGCAGGACATCTGCCGTGAAGCGGCGGTCAGCCCTGGCGCTCTCTACATCTACTTCAGCAATAAGGAAGCGCTCATCGCGGGCATTGCCGAGCGCGAACGCGCCGTGTTCGCGGATCGCTTTGCCCAGATCGCCGGAGCACCCGACTTCATGGGCGCTTTGGCGATGCTTGGCCGCCGCTTTCTCGTCGAAGATCCCCCATACCGCCGCATCCTGTGCATCGAGATCGGTCTGGAGGCGACGCGCAATCCCAAAATCGGTGAAATTCAGCGAACCGTCGAGGTCTTCATTCGCGACTGTTTTCGCGACCTCTTCACAAAGCTCAAGGCTGCCGGCCGTATCGCGCCGATCTACGACATCGACACAGTCGTGGAAGCTTTCATGACCATCGCGGACGGCATGTTATGGCGCCGCGCCGTCGATCCCGACTTCAACGCCGACATCGTCCTCCCGCCGCTGCTCGACGCCGTTGGCGCACTTCTCCGTCCCGTTGCCGATGAGACCAAGCCATGAACAAGAAGCTCATTCTTTGGGGACTTCCCCTTATCGTCGCCGGCGCGGCAGCGCTCGCTCATGTCGCTGGTGTATTGCCGCCCGCTGCTGCTCAAAAAGTGGCTGGTGTTTTCGAGAAGAAACCGGCGCCGCCCAAAGTCGCCGCGCAAAACCACGACATCGCGGTCAGCGTCGCGCGCGTCCAGCCGCGTGAGTTCGTCGAGACTTTGGCCGTTAGTGGCTCACTCGTGTCGCGCGAAGAGATTTTGATCGGGCCCGAGATCGAAGGGCTGCGCGTACTCGAAATCCTTGTCGAGGAGGGCGCACAGGTTACGCGCGGTCAGGTCCTGGCCCGCCTCGTCGCCGCCACGCTCGATGCGCAGTTGGCACAAAACGACGCGACGCTCGCTCGCAACGCCGCCGCGACCGCGCAGGCGCGCAGCGCCATCGTGGAAGCCGAAGCTCGCCTCAACGAAGCGCGCAACGCCATGGGTCGGACGACGACCTTGAAAAATTCGGGTCACGTTTCGGAGGCGGTCTATGATCAGCGCGAGTCCGCCTTCAAGCTTGCTGAAGCGCAGCTTGTCGCGGCCCGTGACGGCTTGAAGGCCAGCGAAGCCGAGCGCGCCCAGATCGAAGCGCAGCGCCGCGAACTGAGCTGGCGTCGTTCGAAGACCGAAGTAACGGCCCCCGCCGACGGTGTGATCAGCCAGCGCAAGGGGCGCATCGGCGGCATGGCGGCGCTCGTCTCGCAGGAACCGATGTTCCGCATGATCGCGAACGGCGAAATCGAGCTCGATGCCGAGGTCCCGCAAGCCCACATGGCGCGGCTGGCGGTCGGCCAGAAGGCTCGCGTCGCCATTCCCGGCAGCGGCGAAGTCGCGGGTTCTGTCCGCCTCGTGGCGCCGGCTGTCGACCGCACGACCCGACTTGGACAGGTCCGCATTCTACTCGACAAGGACTCGAACCTGAGGATTGGCACGTTCGCACGCGGCGAGATCGAGGTCGCCCGCGGGGTCGGGCTCGCCGTGCCGCGTTCGGCCGTGCTATTCGGCAAATCCGGCCCGAGCGTTCAAGTGGTCGAGAACGACACCATAGCCACTCGCGCCGTCACGATCGGCCTCAGCGAAGCCGACTCGATCGAGATCAAATCCGGCGTCGCCGAGAGCGCGCTCGTCGTCATCAAGTCGGGCACCTTTTTGCGCAACGGTGATCGGGTCAACCCCGTCATCCTCCCGCGTGCCGTCGCCGACGGAGCCAGGCCATGAACTTCAACATTTCGGCCTGGTCGATCCGAAATCCGGTCCCGCCGATCGTGCTCTTCGTCGTGTTGATGGTGCTCGGCGTCATCGCCTTCATGCAGCTTCCGATCACACGATTTCCGAACATCGATGTGCCGATCGTCCAGGTCCACATCTATCAGTCGGGCTCGGCCCCCAGCGAGCTTGAATCGCAGGTCACGAAGCGCATCGAGGACGCCGTCGCCGGTGTCAACGGCGTCAAACACATCACGTCGACGGTCACTGAAGGCATTTCGCTGACAGTCATCGAGTTCCGCCTCGAGACGAATACCGATCGCGCCGTCAACGACATCAAGGATGCCATCGCCCGCGTCCGCTCCGAGTTGCCGCGCACGATCGAGGAGCCCGTCGTCGCACGTCTCGATATCGAAGGGCTGCCGATCGTCACCTATGCCGTTCGCGCGCCGACAATGACACCGCAAGAGCTGTCGTGGTTCGTCGATGACGTCGTCATCCGGGCGCTGCAGGGCGTCAAAGGCGTCGGCAAGGTCGAACGTGTCGGCGGTGTGAACCGCGAGATCCGCATTTCCCTCGATCCAGACCGCCTCCTGGCCCTCGGGATCACGGCCGGAGACGTCAACCGCCAGCTTCGCGCAACGAACGTCGATCTTGCAGGCGGTCGCGGCGAAATCGGCGGACGCGAGCAGGCGATCCGCACGCTCGCCGGCCAGACCACCGTCACCGCGCTGGCATCGACCATGATCGCCGTGCCGGGAGGCCGCAAGGTCCGTCTCGACGAGCTTGGCACAGTCGCAGACCACTTCGAGGAGCCGCGCGCCTTCGCCGCTGTCGACAAGGATCCGGTCGTCGCATTCTCCGTGAAGCGCGCTAAGGGCGCGAGCGACACCACCGTCTCCGCTGACGTCGACAAAGCCGTCGCTCAGCTTGCCAAGCTTTACCCCGATGTGCGGATTTCCAACATCGACACCACGACGACCGCCGTCCGCGGCGCCTACACCTCGACGATGCAAACGCTGATCGAAGGCGCGTTACTCGCGATCGCCGTCGTGTTCCTCTTCCTGCGCAACTGGCGCGCCACGGTGATCACCGCGATCGCGCTGCCGCTGTCGATCATCCCCGCGTTCTTCATACTTCACACGCTCGGCTTCTCGCTGAACCTCGTCAGCCTGCTCGCCGTGACCATCGCGACTGGTATTCTCGTCGACGACGCGATCGTCGAGATCGAGAACATCGAGCGACACATGGCAATGGGCAAGGCGCCGTACCGCGCGTCCCTCGAAGCGGCCGACCAGATCGGCCTCGCCGTCATCGCCATCACTGCGACGATCATCGCGGTCTTCACGCCCGTGAGCTTCATGGGCGGCATCGCCGGGCAATACTTCAAGCAGTTCGGCCTCACCGTCTCGATTGCGGTGTTTTTCTCGCTGATCGTCGCGCGCCTGCTGACGCCGCTGCTCGCTGCCTACTTCCTGCGCCCGCGCCCTCACAACGACCACGAGCCGCGCTGGCTCCGCGCCTACACGAGGCTTGCGCGCTGGTCGGTCCGCCATCGCTTCCTGACGCTGCTCGCGGGCCTCGCCATCTTCGCCGGATCCATCGGCAGCTTCTTTCTGCTGCCGTCGGCCTTTTTGCCGACCGACGACACCGGCCGCATCCTGCTTGCGGTCGAGTTGCCACCTGGATCGAAACTCGACGACACACGCCGCGTCGCCAACGACATCGTCGACCGCGTGCGCAAGCGTCGCGACGTCGTGAGTGTCCTCGTCACCGGCGGACAGATTCTTGGCTCGGGTGCCGAGGTGCGAAAAGCAACGCTGACAATCAATCTCGTGCCCAAGAAGGAGCGCAAGCAGAACCAGACGCAGATCACCGAGGAACTCGGCGCCGATCTCGCGTCTTTCCCCGACATTCGCTACTGGTTCCTGCGTGACAACGGTCAGCGCAGTTTCTCCGTTGTCGTGACTGGCCGCGAGGGAGGCGAGGTCGACCGCGTCGCAGCGGCCCTGACATCGGAGGCCAAGCGGATCGTGGACAAAGACGGCAACGTGATGCTGCTCAACGTCGTCTCGACGGCGGAGCTGGAGCGTCCGGAGTTGCTCGTTATCCCGCGCACCGAACTCGCCGCCGAACTCGGCGTCTCGACCGAGGCGATCTCCGAAGCGGTGCGTATCGCCACCATCGGCGACATTCCCGCAAGCCTCGCCAAGATGAACATCGACGATCGCCAGATCCCCATCCGGGTGCAGCTTTCGGAGGATGCACGCGCCGAACGAAGCACGCTCGAAAATCTCAAGGTGGCCACGGCTTCGGGCGCTTCCGTCCCCTTGAGCGTCGTCGCCGAGTTCAAGATGAGCCAAGGCCCGACGTCGATCAGCCGCTACGATCGGCGGCGGCAAGTCGTGATCGGCGCCGACCTCGCTGGCCGCTCCGCGCTCGGCGACGCGCTCGCCGCAACACTCGCCCAACCTGCCGCTAAGAATCTACCGGCGGGTGTCGAGGTCAAGCAGTTTGGCGACGCGGAGATCATGGTCGAAGTGTTCGAGAGTTTCGCGCAGGCGATGGGCGCCGGCATCATGATGATGTACGCGGTGCTCGTCCTGCTGTTCGGCTCATTCCTTCAGCCGATTACGATCCTGTTCTCGCTTCCTCTGTCCATTGGCGGTGCCATCGTCGCGCTCTACATCGCGAACGAAGCGGTGAGCTTGCCGGTGGTCATCGGCATCCTGATGCTGATGGGCATTGTGACGAAGAACGCAATCCTCCTCGTAGACTTCGCCGTGGAGGAAATGGCGAAAGGCGTGTCACGGGCCGAAGCCATCGTCGATGCCGGTCGCAAACGCGCTCGCCCCATCGTCATGACGACGATTGCAATGGTCGGCGGCATGATCCCGGCGGCGCTGAACTCCGGCTCCGGCGGCGAATTCCGCGTGCCGATGGCAGTCGCGGTGATCGGCGGCCTGCTATCGTCGACACTGTTGAGCCTGCTCTTCGTCCCCGCCGTCTTCGCCGTCATGGACGACGTCTCGCGGTTCCTATGGTGGGTCTTCGGACGCTTCGTCGGTCCGGGCGATGTCGATCCGCGAACCGCCGCCGACGATGATCTCCAGCCGTCGCTCGACCTGCCGATGCCGTCGAATGCTGCGCTGCCGCCTCGCCCCATCGCTGCGGAATAGGTGTTTCTTTTCGTACACCAATCGTTGACCAAGACTTGCTGTCAGAATGCGGTAGTTTCGGCTCAGCTCGTTCCAACTGCGGGAGTGCCTAGTCATGTTTGATGCGAAGAGCTTATTGGAGATGATGGTCCGCGGCGCAGGTGCTCCTCGATCACAGCCCGGCCAGGATGGTGGCCAGAGCGGCGGGCCGGGCGGATTGGGCGA
>LNEA01000533.1 GCA_001464855.1 Rhizobiales bacterium Ga0077530 | reverse complement strand
CCGAGCACGTTCTGGCCGATGAAAGCCAGCACCATGTTGGTGGAGATCGGCGCGGTCTGGTAGAGGCGCGTTTCACGCCATTTGCGTTCGATGCCGTACTCGCGGGCGTAACCGAAGCCGCCGAACGTCTGAAGGCACGCGTCAGCCGCTTTCCATGCCGCATCGGCCGCAAGCATCTTACCGATATTGGCTTCGGCGCCGCAATCGCGTCCGGCCTCATAGAGCGCCGCACCGCGACGCACGACCAGTTCCGCCGCCATCAGGTCGGCGTAGGCGCGCGCGATCGGAAACTGCACGCCTTGGTTCTTGCCGATCGGGTTGCCGAACACGACGCGCTCGTTGGCGTACTCGGTGGCGCGGCGGATGAAATAGCGGGCATCGCCGAGGCATTCCGCCGAGATCAGCAGCCGCTCGGCGTTCATGCTCGAGAGGATATAGCGGAAGCCGTTGCCTTCCTCACCGACCAGTGTCGCAGGTGTTGTGATTGATCATCGCGTCGATCTTCTTGATCTCGACGCCGCGCCCCTTGGCCTCGCGCAAATCGACGAGAAACACCGACAGCCCATCCGTGCGTCGCTTGACCTGATCAAGTGGCGTGGTGCGCGCGAGCAGCAGCATCAGGTCGGAATGCAGCACGCGGCTGGTCCACACCTTCTGGCCGTTGACGATATATTTGTTGCCCTTCTTCTCGGCCCGCGTCTTGAGCTGGGTTGTATCGGAGCCGGTCGTCGGCTCGGTGACGCCGAACGCCTGGAGGCGCAGCTTGCCCGACGCGATCTCGGGAAGATACTTGCGCTTCTGTTCCTCCGAGCCGTGCTTGAGCACGGTGCCCATGGTGTACATCTGCGCGTGGCAGGCCGCCGCGTTGCATCCCGTTTCGTGGATCGTCTCGAGCACGGCGCAGCCGGCGGAAAGGGGCAGACCCGAGCCGCCGTATTCCTCCGGAATGAGGCACCCGAGGTAGCCGCCGTCGGTGAGCGCCTGGACGAACTCAGTCGGATACTCCGCCGCCTGGTCGAGCTTCATCCAGTAGTCGTTTGGAAACTTCTCACAGATGGCACGGACGCCCTCGCGGATCTCGGTCCACTGCGGGTCGAGCGGCATCGTCTGTTCGTCGGAAGTCGTCATCTCGTCATGCATCCTGTCAATACGGCGGCCGTTTTACTCTGCCGCCATGCGCGGCGTCGCCGGGGTGAAACCCTTGGGCAAGCCGGCACGAAGAATGGTGCCGTAGAACTGCTCGTCGGGCAGCGCCGTCTCGGCGATCCGTCGCGCCTCGCGATAGAGTTCGAGGTCGACACCCGTGCGAACACCCTGCTTCTCGAGCATGAAGACGAGATCTTCCATCACGATGTTGCCGGAAGCGCCGGGCGCGAACGGGCAACCGCCGAGACCACCTGTCGAGGCGTCGAAACCTGTGACACCCGATTCCAGCGCAGCAAAAGCATTGGCGAGGCCGAGACCGCGCGTGTCATGGAAATGGCAATAGACCGGCTTGCCGGAGGCGAGCTTCACGACGTCACGGAAGAGGTTCTTGATCTCGCCTGGACCGGCATAGCCAACGGTGTCGGCGAGCGTGATCTCGTCCGCGCCCAGCGACAGATAACGCTCGGCGAAGCTCACTACGCGCCTCGGATCGACATTGCCCTCGATCGTGCAGCCGAAGGACGTCGCGAGGCAGCCTTGGATAATCACGTCCTTGTACTCGGGCTTTTCCTTGCGCAGCGCCACGACGCTCTCGAACTCGGCAAACGACTGGTCCGGAGTCTTGCGTACGTTGGCGAGGTTATGCCCTTCCGATACCGACAGAACGAAGTTGATCTTGCGGATGCCGGCAGCGAGCATGTTCTCCGCGCCCTTACGGTTGGGCGCCAGCGCGCACATCCGCGGTCCGGCGATCTCCAGCGCCCCGCGCGCCACGTCGGCGGCATCGGCGAACTGCGGGATCACTTTCGCCGGGACGAAGTTCGTCACCTCGACCTCGGGTACGCCGGCGGCGGCAACGGCACGCAGCCACTTGAGCTTGGTCTCGGTCGGCACAAATGATTTGACGAGCTGCAGGCCATCGCGAAGGCCGACTTCGCGCACGATGACATCTACGGACTTGAGCATGGGCTTGCCTCCTTCGGTTGTCACTGACCTTTGTAGACCGGCTTGCGCTTCTCGTTGAAGGCATTGATGCCTTCCTGGCGGTCCTCGGTCGTGACCGTGCGGTTGTAGGCCTCGATCTCGAACGCATAGCCGTCGGCGCGACCGATATCACAGGACCGATCCATCGACTTCTTCGCCTGGCGAACGCTGACCGGCGCATTCGCGGCAATCTTACGCGCAACCGCCAGCACCTCATCCATGAGCTGCGGCCCCGGCACGACCTTGTTGACCATGCCCCACGCCAAGGCGTCGATGGCATTGAACGGCGCGCCGGTCAGGATGATCTCCTTGGCGCGGCGGACGCCGACTGCACGCGGCAGATTCTGCGTGCCCATCAGCCCCGGAATGATGCCGAGCGTCACTTCGGTCAGCGCAAAGCGCGCGTGCTCGGCCGCATAGACAAAGTCGCACGCGAGCGCCAGTTCCAGGCCACCCGCGTAGGCGTGACCGTTGACAGCGGCGATGACCGGCACCGGGCAGTCCATCATGGCGCGACCGATCTGCTCGACGACGGCGTGCTGCTGGCGCCATGTGTCGTCGGACATGCCACGGCGTTCCTTGAGATCGGCGCCGGTGCAGAAGCCGCGATCGCCGGTACCGGTGATGATGAGGCACGCCGCCTGATTGGGATCGATGTAGAACTGCATGAAGCAGTCGCGCAGCTCACGCATCATTTGCGTGTTCATCGAGTTAAGCGCCTCGGGGCGGTTCAACGTGATGATGCCGACCTTGTCGGGGCCGATCGCGAGGGTGATCGTCTGGTAAGCGGGGTGAGATGCCATGTATCCGTCCTTGAGGCTTGCCGCTGGGGCGACAGTCATCCGATTGCGCCCGGAATATCGCGCCTGACCCCGTTTGGCCAGCAGCTAAGGCCGCGGAACCGATCAGAGCCGGGCGAAGTAATGGGCGCCGTCCAGATGCGCATGGCTAAGGCGCCATTCGATGCGCCGGCCGTTCAGATCGTAGGTGATGCGGTCGATCGCCAGAAGCGGGGTGCCCGGCGGCACCGCAAGGCGTTCGGCGAGGCGGGCGGTGGCGGCCACCGCCGTCACCTGCTCCTCGGTGTGTGCCACGTGGATCCGGTAGCGCTTCTGGAAGAGGTCATAGAGCGTATTCGGCACCTCGGGCTCATCGACGAGGCCTGGAAACAGCGCCTCCGGCAGCACGATGCGGTCGTCCATGAAGGCGCGCCCGCTGCGCGTACGTATGCGCGTGATGCGGATCACCTTTGCGGCGTCCTCCAGCACCAGTCGCCGCCGTTCAGCAGCGCTGGCGACCGCCACCGCGATCCGCGTCGGCTGACTATCGGGGAGGACCTGGGTCCCGGCATCATCGTAAATATTGAAGAAGCGGAACATGACGTGAGCAGGCGTGTGCTCGGCGACGTACGTGCCGCTCCCCTGCCGCCGCACCAGCACCTGTTCGGCCGAGAGCGTGTCGAGGGCCTTGCGAACCGTGCCCTGGCTGACGCCGAGTTCACGAGCCAGCTCCATCTCGGTCGGAATGGCGGTGCCCGGCGGCCAATCCCCCGCCGTAATCCGGGCAAGCACGATCGCCTTGACCCGCGCGTATAGCGGTCCAGCAGTGTCCCCCGGCTCCAATCGATGCTTGCGCACGGCCCTGATCCCGGTTACGCCTTCCTTCCCGAAAAAGTCTTATAGAAGACTTTTCCTGCCGCGTCATGTGCGCAGGGCAATCCGCGACTACCCAGGGAGAAAGGGCCCGTGTCCAAGTCCAACATTCCGCAGTTCCTGGTCCATAGCCCCGAGGACAACGTCGGCGTCGTCGTCGTCGAAGACCTCAAGGCCGGAACCAAGATGCTCGGTGTCATCACCGAGAACGACACCACCATCCACGTCACCGCCGTGCATGACATCCCTATCGGCCACAAGATCGCGCTCAAGGATCTCAAGAAAGACGACACCGTCATCAAGTACGGCGAGGACGTCGGCCGCATGACAGGTGGCGCCAAGGTGGGCGAGCACGTCCACACCCACAATCACCGCACGAAGCGCTGGTAGGAGGATCGGTCACATGGCCACCAAGAAGGGTAAATCATCGGCCGACACCTCGAACCTCTCGTTCCGCGGCTGGCGGCGCGAGAATGGTCGCGTCGGCGTCCGCAATCACGTTCTGATCCTGCCGCTCGACGATCTGTCGAACGCCGCGTGCGAGGCGGTCGCCAATAACATCAAGGGCACGCTGGCGGTACCGCACCACTACGGGCGTCTGCAGTTCGGCGAAGACCTCGAGCTGCACTTCCGCACGCTGATCGGCGCTGGCTCCAATCCGAACGTCGCCGCTGTCGTCGTCATCGGTATCGAGGACGGCTGGACCGATCGCGTCGTCAAGGGCATCGCGAAAACCGGCAAGCCCGTCATCGGCTTCGGCATCGAAGGCCACGGCGACATCGCAATCATTGCCAAGGCGTCCTACAAGGCCAAGGAATTCGTGCAGTGGGCGTCCGAGCTCAAGCGCGAGGAGTGCGACATCTCCGAGCTTTGGGTCTCGACCAAGTGCGGCGAGAGCGACACGACGACGGGCCTCGGCTCGTGCCCGACCGTCGGCAACATGTACGACAAGCTGATCCCGAAGGGCATCTACGGCGTCTTCGGCGAAACCAGCGAGATCACCGGTGCCGAGCACATCTGCGTCAAGCGCGCAGCGACGCCGGCGATCGGCGAGAAGTGGATGAAGACGTTCACGGCCTACCAGAACGACGTCATCGAGGCCAACAAGGTCGACGACCTCTCAGATAGCCAGCCGACCAAGGGCAACATCGCCGGTGGTCTCTCCTCAATCGAGGAGAAAGCGATGGGCAACCTCGAGAAGATTGGCCGCAACTCGATGTTCATCGACGTGCTCAAGCCAGCCGAAACACCGGCTCAGGGCCCCGGCCTCTACTATATGGACACGTCCTCGGCAGCCGCCGAATGCGTGACCCTGATGGCGGCGGGGGGCTATGTCGTCCACACCTTCCCGACGGGCCAAGGCAACATCATCGGCAATCCGATTGTGCCGGTGATCAAGATCTCGGCCAATCCGAAGACGCTGCGCACGATGCCGGAGCACATCGACGTCGACGTGACAGGTATCCTGCGCCGCGACATGACGCTCGACACCGCTGGCGATGCACTGATCGACATGATCGTGCGCACGTCCAACGGACGCCTGACGGCGGCGGAGGCCCTCGGCCACCGCGAGTTCGTCATGACGAAGCTGTACCGCAGCGCCTGACGCTGACGGCGCCAAACAGAACGGCCCTGCGCTCGATCCGGGAAACTGGGTTGAGCGCAGTGCTTTTCGGCCCTATTGATCGCGCCATGAAGCTCGTCGAACCATCGCTGGAACATCTGCCGTCATACGCCGCCGCCCTCGCAACGGGCTGGTCGCCGAACAACGTCACCAATGTGTCGGCTGAGCAGCTTGTCGCGGTTCGGCGCGATCCCAGCGGTTTCATTGCCGACCTGCTGCGTCAGGGCGGCACGATCACGCTGCCGGACGGCACGGTGGCGCCGAAGCTACCGTTCATTGTGCGATGGATGTGGGACGGTGATTTTTGCGGCAGCATTTCGCTGCGCTGGCAGACCGGCACCGACGCGCTGCCCCCTCACGTGCTCGGCCATATCGGCTACGCGGTCATACCGTCCAAACGTGGTCGCGGGCATGCGAGCGATGCCCTGCGGCAGATGCTGATCGAGGCGCGATCGGTTGGTCTCGGGCGACTCGAAATTACGACCGATCCCGGCAATTTCGCGTCGCAGCGCATCATCGAACGCAACGGCGGCACGTTCGTCGAGACATTTGTGAACCAACGCTATGGTCCTGCGCCGCACCTTCGCTATATTATCGACTTGACCCCCGCCGAGACACGAGACCAAACCGCATGAAAATCACCCGCATTCGCGACGCCATCGCGCCGATCCCGTCGCCGATGCGCAATGCCGTCATCTCGTTCGACAAGATGACCATCAGCCTTGTCGCGGTGGAAACCGATGTCATTCGAGAGGGCAAACCTGTCATCGGTTACGGCTTCTGCTCGAACGGCCGCTACGCCCAGTCCGGCGTCATCCGCGAACGGCTGTCGCCGCGCATCCTTGAGGCGGATCCGGCCAAGCTACGCGACGAGAAAGCCGGCACGCTCGATCCGCATGCGATCTGGGCCGCCATGATGAGCAACGAGAAGCCGGGCGGGCACGGCGAACGCGCCTTCGCGGCCGGCGGTATCGACATGGCGGTGTGGGACGCGACCGCGAAGATCCTCGGCAAACCCCTGTGGCGCGTGCTGTCCGAGCGCTACAACGGCGGCAAGTTCGACGACACCCCGGCAAGGAAAAGCAGGGCTTGCAGGACGAGATGCGCCAATGCCAGGCGCTCGGCTACAAGCTGATGAAGATGAAGATCGGCGGCGCACCGCTCGCTGAGGATATGCAGCGCATCGAATGGGCGCTGGAAATTGCCGGTGGTGGGCAGGATCTCGCTGTCGACGCCAACGGCCGGTTCGATCTGGACACCGCACTCGCCTATGCGCGCGCGATGGAAAAGTACAATCTCTGCTGGTTCGAGGAGCCGGTCGAACCGCTCGACTACCAGGCGCACGCGGTGCTTTGTGAATCGACATCGATCCCGATCGCGACCGGCGAAAACCTGTTCTCCGTGCAGGACTTCCGCAACCTCGTTCGGCATGGCGGCATGCGTACGCACATCGATTGGCTGCAACCCGATCCCTCGCTCTGTTACGGCCTCACCGAGAACCTGCGCATCCTTGATATGGCCGAGCGCGCCGGCTGGGCGCGGCGGCGCACCGTGCCCCACGGCGGGCATCAGATGGGATTGAACATGGCTGCGGGTCTTCAGCTCGGCGGCACCGAAAGCTATCCGGGCGTGTTCAAACCGTACGGCGGGTTCGCCGACGGCATTCCGGTGGTTGACGGCTACACCAAGCCTCACGACACACCCGGCATCGGCATGGAACTGAAGGCCGAGATGTTCACGCAGATGCGGCGCCTGATGGAATTCGCCTGAGATTTGGCCTGAGGTATCGCGTGACCACGACATCTATTGCGCCCGCCGATCTCGAAGCACTCATTGCCCGCGCGCTCGAAGCCTCCAACACCAGCCCCGCCAATGCGGCCTCCGTTGCGCGTGCGCTGACACAAGCCGAGATCGACGGCCAGAAGGGCCACGGCTTGTCCCGCGTGCCCACCTACGCGGCGCAGTCTCAGTCGGGCAAAGTCGACGGACACGCAACGCCAACGCTGAGGCACGCGCGCGCCGCGACGATCATGATCGATGTCGCCCACGGCTTCGCTTACCCTGCCTTCGACCTCGCGATCTCAAAGCTGCCGGCGATTGCCGCAGAGACCGGCATCGCCGCCGCAGGCTTCGTGCGCTCGCATCATTTCGGTGTCGCCGGCCGCCACGTCGAGCGCCTCGCCGAGCAAGGACTCCTCGCGCTCACGGTCTCGAACACGCCGAATGCCATGGCCGCGTGGGGCGGCAAGCGCGCCGTGTTCGGCACCAACCCGATTGCCTTTGCCGCACCTCGACGTGGCGCGCCACCACTCGTCATCGACATGGCACTTTCTGAGGTCGCACGCGGCAAGATCGTCACGGCGGCACAGAAAGGCGAGCCGATCCCGCTGGGCTGGGCCGTCGACAAGGATGGACAGCCCACCATCGACGCCAAGGCGGCGCTTGCAGGCACGCTCGTGCCGGCCGGCGGCGCCAAGGGCGCGGCCCTCGCGTTGATGGTCGAGACGCTGGCGGTCGCGTTGACCGGCGCCAACTTCGCCTTCGAAGCCAGCTCGTTCCTCGACGCATCGGGCCCGCCGCCGGGCGCGGGTCAAGTGCTGATCGCGCTCGATCCCGGCGGGTTCGCAGGTGCGGAAATTTTCGCCGACCGTTTCGCCGCGCTGGCCGCTGAGATCGAAGCGGATGATGGTGCCCGCCTCCCCGGCTCCCGTCGCCTCGCCCTCAGGGAGCGCGCGCAGAATTCAGAAATCGTGGTCGATGCGCGCCTGCTCGCGGAAGCCGAAGCGATCGCCGCTCGCGCGCGCACCTGATTTCACATCGCCCGATTCACCGTTCTCGGACTCCCGCGACATAACGGGTTGCGGTGAGCCGCCTAATCGCACTACGTTGCGAGCAACAAAATCAAACATACAAAACTCTCTGGGAGGAGAAAAAGATGACCGTTAAGTACACCACCCCGCTTGCGGTGGGGTCGTTGATTGCTCTTATCGCAACGGGCGCCGCCGCCCAGACGGTCGATGGGCCGACCGTCAACTGGAATCTCTCGACTTGGGGCAAACAGCGCGCTTTCACAGCGGGCATGGAGTCGGTCGCGAAGCAGGTCGCGGCACGCACGGGCGGCAAGTTCGTGATCAAGACGCACTACGGTGAGGCTCTCTCGCGTGACCGCGAAAATCTCGACGGCATCAAGCTCGGCGCCTTCCAGATGGCGCACTTCTGCAACTTCTATCATCCCGGCAAGAACCCTGCGTGGATGGTCTTCACGCTGCCGTTCCTGGAACTCGGCGACTGGGACGTCAGAAGCCAGGTGACCCAGGCCATGCTGAAGCACCCCGCCTTCATCAAGGACATGGATCAGTGGAACGCCATGCCCTACAAATCTGGGCTCCTCCCGCAATATGAATTCATGGGCAAGAGCGCCGCACCGGACACGCTCGAAGGCTGGAAAGGCCTGCGCGTTCGCGCGGGTGGCGGGCTCGGTGACGCGATGAAGATTCTTGGTGCCGTGCTGTCGACAGTGCCGGCCACCGAAACTTACACTGGCATGGAGCGCGGCACGATGGACGCCGTGTCGCTCCCCTACACCTACGCGCACGCCTCCTATCAGCTCCATACGATCGCGACCTGGTACACGAACAACATGTCGCCCGGCACCTCGGAGTGCTCAGCGGTGATCAACAAGGATGCGTATGCGGCGCTGCCGCCTCAGTACAAGCAGTTGCTGGCGGAGGCGCTTCCGCAAGGCTACAAAGATCAGATCGACGCCTACATCGAGATCGACAAGAAAAATCTCCCGATGTTCAAGGCCAAGCTCAAAGAGATTCTCTATACGGAAGCCGAGCTGAAACGCTTCCGGGAGGTGGCCGGCAAGCCTGTCTGGGACAAGTGGGTCGCCGACAACAAGGACAAGTTCGACGCGCAGAACGTGCTCGATACGCTGCTCGCCGAAATCGACAAGGCCAAAAAGGCCAAGAAATAGCGTCTCTTTCACTCCCATGGTCCTGGCGGCGCAGCGCGCGCCGCCCTGCCGTGTCGCGCTGAGCGGCCGATCCATCACCTGCCCACACCCTTGACTGCAGGAACCATTTCATGAAGGGCGCAACAGTCGTGGGGCCCGCCCCCGGAGAAGGTGGCGCGCTCGGTGCGATCGATCGCGCCGTTCATGCCGTCGAGCGCGGCACGGCACTGATCTCGGGTTTCGGGATCTTCGCGATGATGATGCTCGGGGTCGTGCAGATCTTCTCGCGCAAGCTCTTCAACATCCCGATCCTCGGCTACATCGATCTGGTCGAGATCATGATGACGTTCCTTGTCTTCCTTGGCCTCGCCTACACCGAGCGCCTCGGCAACCACATCCGCATGGAGATCCTGGTCAGCTATTTGAGCGGCCGCATGCTCTGGCTGTTCGAACTGACCGGCGTCATCGTTGGTCTGTTCGTGACTGCCGTACTGATCAAATACAGTTGGGATCACGCCATCCGCGCCTACACCTCCGGCGACTCGACAATTGATATTCAACTGCTGTGGTGGCCGTCCAAGATGGTCGTACCGGCCGCTCTCGCGCTGCTCTTCATTCGTCTTCTGGTCAGCCTGTGGGGCTATCTCCGTCTCGTCATCTACCCGACAGCGATGCCGATCGGCGTGCCTGAAGTCATCGACGTGGAAGAGCAAGCACGGCGCGACGTGGCGGCAGCCGGTATCGACGTCAGCACCACTTCAGAAAGCAAAGCCGATGGGCATCGATAATCTCACCCTCGGCCTGATCGGCTGCATCGCGCTGCTGGTGCTCGTCGTCATCGGCGTTCGGGTCTATCTGGCCGCTGCCCTCGTTGGACTGATCGGCTGCATCACAATCATTGGCTGGGGTCCCGGCGCTGGACTTGTCGGAACCATTCCACATTCGAAGTCGGTGAACTACACGCTATCGGTGCTGCCGATGTTCATTCTCATCGGCTACCTCGCCTACTACGCCGGCATGACGCAGTCGCTGTTCGAGGCCGCCAAGGCCTGGATGGGCTGGATGCCCGGCGGCTTGGCGATTGCGACGATCTTTGCCGTTGCGGCCTTCTCCGCGGTGTCGGGCGCTTCGACCGCCGCAGCCGCGGTGTTTGCGCGCGTTGCCATTCCGGAGATGCTCAAGGCCAACTACGACCGACGGCTCGCCGCCGGCGTTGTCGCGGCGGGCGGGACGCTTGACGCGCTCATTCCACCATCCGCGATCATGGTCGTCTACGCGATCATCGTCGAAGCGTCGGTTGGCAAGCTCCTCATTGCTGGTTTCATACCGGGCCTCATCTCCGCGATCTGCTATGCGGGAATCGTCATCGTCTGGAGCATCATCAATCCGAAAATCGGCGCTCCGATCCACGGCTACACCTGGAAACAACGCGCCAACTCGCTGCCGGGAACACTCCCAGTCATCAGCGTCATCGTGATCATCTTTTCCGCGATGTTTTTCGGTTGGGCGACACCGACCGAAGCCGGCGCACTCGGCGCCTTCGTGGTCTTGGTTGTCGCGGTGATGAATCGCATGAAGTTCTCTCAGCTCAACGAAGCGCTCCTCGAAACCGCCAAGCTGACGGTGATGATCTTCGCGATCATCTGGGGCATCCTTATCTTCGTACGCTTTCTCGGTTTTGCCGGCCTTCCCGAGGCATTCTCCGAGTGGGTCGTCCATCTGCCGGTACACCGCGTGGTGATCATTATCGGCATTCTCTTCGTCTATCTCATCCTCGGCATGTTCATGGACGCGATCGGCATGATGTTGCTGACGTTGCCCGTGTTCTATCCGGCGGTGATCGCGCTCGGGTACGATCCGATCTGGTTCGGCATCATCGTCGTCAAGATGGCGGGCGTCTGCCTTGTGACGCCGCCCATCGGCTTGAATTGCTTCGTGGTCGGCGCTGTCCGCCGCGATATCCCTCTCACAGCAGTCTTCCAGGGCGCATTGCCATTCGTGATCGCCGACTTCATCGCGATAGGCCTCTTTATAGCTTTCCCGGAGCTCATCACCTGGCTGCCGGATCGCATGTTGAACTAGGGCTAACCGCCCGCCCCCACCGTCCGCGCGCACCGCGACCCTGCCCATCGAAGGTGGCCATTTACTTTGCGCGCGCGTCGATCTTCTGTGGACGCTGATCTGGCTGACAATCACGCAGGCTGGATGGGCACGCAGCAAGGAATGCGACATTGAGCGAGGATCCGCGCAGCCGGACGGACGAGGCCGACGCCGGCCGCACGTTCCTGGCGGTGATCCTCATCCTCACGTTTGTCATGAACACGATCGGGCGCGGCGTGACGGAAGCGTTCGCCGTGTTCCTTCTGCCGGTACAGGACGGCCTCGGCGTCACACGGTCGGAGATCACTCTCACCTATTCGATCTACATGCTCGCGAACGGTTGCACGGCGCCGTTCGCGGGCCAGCTCATCGATCGCCTCGGCGCCCGCATCACGTACGGCATTGGGGTCCTGTCGCTCGGCGTCGGCTATTTTCTCGCGGGCTATGCGACGCACATCTCGCATTACTATATCTGCGTCGGCCTGCTCGGCGGCATCGGCGCCGCATCACTCGGCATGGTTGTCGCGTCGAGCCTCTTGAGCCGGTGGTTCGTCAACCGCATCGGTTCCGTGATGTCGCTGCCGTACGCGGCGGTCGGCGCGGGAATGATCGCCATACCGCCGCTCGCCCAGCTCCTCATCGAATGGTATGGCTGGCGCACTGCGCATCAACTGATCGGCGCCGGCGTGCTCGCGTTCTTCCCGTTCGTGATGATGCTGCCGCTCGGCCGGATCACGATGGGGTCCATGGCGTGGCGAGAACGGCGCGCTACGCTGAGCGGCGACGCACAGCGCAATCCGTGGCCGCTCTCGATCGTTGTGCGCACGGGCGCGTTCTGGGGCCTCTTCGCGGCATATCTCTTCACATCGATCGCGGCATATGCGGTGCTGCCCCAATCGGTCGCCGCATTGATCGAAAGCGGCTTCGCGCCGCTGCTTGCGGCCGGCGCCTTCGGCATGATGGGACTGCTATCGACGCTCGGCATTCTCGCGATCGGATGGATGTCCGATCGTTTCGGTCGCCTCATCACGGTGACGCTGTCGTATCTGATGTCGATTGCCGGCGCGCTCGCGCTCATCGCCACCGTCCTTCACCCGTCGATGATCCTGCTCTACACGTTCGTGATCTGCTTCGGCCTCATGCAAGGCGCGCGCGGACCTATACTCGTCGCGCTTGTCTCCGTGCTTTATCCAGGTGGCGGCGTTGGCAGCATCTTTGGCGCCCTGTCTCTTGGCCTCGGCTTCGGTGCCGCCTTCGGGTCGTGGGCATCAGGTCTGTTGCATCAAGTTGTCGGCGGATACACGGCCTCGTTCGGACTGGCCGTCTTGAGTTCCACCGCGGGTATGCTCGTGTTTCTGCTCGTACCCAGCCTGCGCCGCGAGCGGCTCTCACGACCCGTTCCAATCGCCCCAACAACCAAGCCGCGGTGATGTATCAGTGCGGCACGCGGAGGCGTGCGCAAACTGGGTGCCAATGCCCCTTGCAATCAGGTATCTGGCACACCAGCTATCGGAAGCGGTACTCGCGGCCCGTCCGTGAGTATTTCGTGCCCGTGAGGGCGTTTCCTCCCTAGACTTGGGCCGCCGAATTTCGTGCGGCCCTTTTTTTATGGGCCGGGCTCGTCAGCGGAAGATGGCCTTGCGCTTCGAAAAATAATCCTCGATGGCAGCGGTGATCGCCGTTGCGACCTGACGTTGCCATTCAGTCGACCGCATCTGCTTTTCTTCCTCCGCGTGACTGATGAAGCCAAGCTCGATCAGCACGGCGGGCGTTTCGGCCTGACGAAGCACGACGAAGTTGGCGGCACGCTGCGGATCGCGGCTGAGCCGAATGCGGTTGCGCATATGTTTCATCATGAGCTGCCGGAAATTCAACGCGAGACCGTCCGTCTCCCGCGCCAACAGATCGTAGAGGATGGTCTTGACGTCGTCGCCGGCGCCCTCTGACTTCAACTGAGCGCCAGCAAGCAGGTCGGCGGCATTCTCCTTGTCGGCGAGGCGTCGAGCCTGCTCGTCGGATGCGCCCTGCGAAAGCGTGTAGATCGTGGCCCCGCGGATCGCACCGGCAAGCTCTCGCTTCTCGAGGGAATCCGTGTGCAGCGAGATGAAGAGCTGCGCCTGGTTCTGCTGCGACAGTTTGAGCCGGCGCTCGAGCGGCACAAACACGTCGCTGTTTCGCGTCATGACGACGCGATAGCGCCCCGTCGCGAGCAGCTCACGATTGAGTTCGCGCGCGACGGCGAGGACGATATCTTTCTCCGACCCGGCTACTCCCTCAGCACCCGTATCGACGCCGCCATGACCAGGATCGATGACGATCGTCGGGATTTTTCGCGCGGCTGGCGGCGGCGCGGCATGCGCGTTGCCGTCTTCGCCGTGCTTGAGGCGCGCCACGCCTTCAATCGCAGCGGCCACTTCGCCCTCGGTCAGCTCCACCGTCGCCGATGGAACGAGTTCGACCTCCAGGCGATGACGACCCCGCGCGCCCTCTCGCAGCAGCCGTGTGGCCTCGACCTTGACCGGGCCCGTTGTCTCGATCACCACCCGCGACTTGCCCGTCGCGAACGCCCCGAAGCGGAACGACCGGACAAGACCCGCACCAGCGCGGCCGACCGCAGGCGGCATCGTGAACTCGACATGCGAGAGATCTATGACGACGCGAGCCGGCGCCGTGAGCCGGAAAACCTGGAATTCGACAGGGCCGGTCAGGTCGATCGCCAGCCGGGTCCGTGCGGGATCGCCAGTTACGGCCGCTCCGTCCGCGGTAACCGGAGGGGGTGCCGCGGCCGCGTCGCTCTTGTCGGACCGCGATTCGGGCGGCGTGAGTGACGGCCCGGCTGCCGCAGCGGGCGTGGGAGCAGGCTCGGTGACTTTGGCAGGGGGCGGCGTTTTCTCGTGCGTCGACTGTTGCGCGGCGGCGGTCAGGACAACGAAGGCGAGCGTGCACGCCATGCCGAATCGGCTCAGGAGCGGCCGCGCGGACAAATACCGGCCCAGTCGCTGGACTAGGATGTGAACACCGTTCGCGATGCGCCGCCTCCTCGACATCGAACGTCCGCCGGACAGTTGGATGGGCCCAAGTTAACCCATCTTTGGGCGAATCACTGCAACTCTGCGCGACTCGCTCACGCAAAGTGATCGACGACCCGAACGCGCGCCGTCCGTGGGCCTTGCCTCGCCCGGGGCAAGGTCGTAGATATATGACTGTGTGTTGTTCTTGCCGCGACGAGTTGCTGCTGGGATCTGGTTAGTTCCCGCCGAGCTGTTGAGCGCGAGCTGTGTGCAGCCCCTGGTATCCGAGTTTCGGGATGGCTGAAGAGGAAATGCGGTCCGTCGTCCACGGTCGCATCGCAGAGCTCACCGCCGGGTTCGAGGCATCGACGCGAGTGCGCGGCCGCTGGCGATACACGCTGTGCTGGGCTTCTGCATTTCCGGCTTCTTGACGGTTTTTGACGCCGTTCGAGCGACGAGAGGCCCATTGCAACCGAGATCGACCCGACCGCCCTCATGACGAGGACGGACACTGGAACGTACGACGAACACCAAGAACAAAGAGGCGTAAAGCCTCTCCGAGGATCAATGCAATACCGGAGCTACACCTCGATGACCCCGAACGCACCCAGGATCTGGGCGCGGCGAGGGGCTGTGCACGCGACGGCCACAGCCGATCGCGCCGCAGCCGCCCGCGTATCGGGAGCGAACGGGTGGATGGCTCCATCACTCATCAAGCCATCAGCCAACCGGCGCCTTCCGCCCCCCGGCTTGCTCCAGCCCGATCGCACTCGCGACAGGATGACGAGCCCCGGGCGTCGCGCCCAGGATCAAAGACAATGGAAAAGAACAAGATGCTTATCGATGCCACCCACCCGGAGGAGACCCGGGTGGTGGTACTGCGAGGGGGAAGAGTAGAGGAATTCGATTTCGAGTCGGCATCGCGCAAGCCGCTTCGCGGTAACATCTACCTCGCCAAAGTCACGCGCGTTGAGCCGTCATTGCAGGCGGCATTCATCGAATACGGTGGCAATCGCCACGGCTTTCTCGCCTTCAGTGAAATCCATCCTGACTACTATCAGATCCCGTTCGCGGATCGTCAGGCCCTGATCGACGAGGAAGTCGAAGAGGAAGCGCGCGCCGAACGCGAAGCCGATGCCCGTGCCGAGCGGCGCGAACGCGGAGAGCCGCGGGAACGCGAGCGCGGAGAGTCACGTGAGCGCGGGCGCGGCCGTGGCCGCCAGCGCCGTGGTGGCGGAGATCGGGACGCCGCGCGCGTCGCTGGTCCGGGCGAAGGTTCCGAGAGTGGCGACTACGACGCGCTAGAGTCGTCACACGACCATGGGCATGACAATGGCCACGATCATGCGAACCATGATCATGACCACGATCACAGCCACGACGACGCCGATCATCGCGACGAACCCGAAACGATCATGCCGATCGGCCAGGGTGACGAAGGGCGTTTCGACGATCGCGCCGATAGCAGCGACGCCGATCAGCCCGCCAAGGCGCTCGCCCATGACCGCGACGAGACGCTGAGCGAGCCGGCTGGGAACGACGTCAACCCGGTCGAGATCGCCCACGCCGAAGCGCCCGAGTTCAAGGTCGAAGACAGCAGCGCCGACGCGTATCGCCATCAGGATGACGCACCCGAGCCGATCGGGCTCGTGGAGGAGATCGGCGTCACCGAGGTCGAGGAAATCGGTCCCGAGAACGGCGCCGCCGCCGAGGCGATCGAGCAGGTCGGCGCAGAGGATGCGCTCGAGGAACTGCCCGAGCGGCCGCAGCGCCGCCGCGCCCGCCAGTACAAGATCCAAGAGGTGATCAAGCGCCGCCAGATCATCCTCGTCCAGGTCGTCAAGGAGGAGCGTGGCAACAAAGGCGCCGCGCTGACGACGTATCTCTCGCTCGCTGGCCGCTACACCGTCCTGATGCCAAACACCGGTCGGGGTGGCGGCATCTCGCGCAAGATCACCAATGCGCAGGACCGCAAGCGCCTCAAGGCGATCGCGGAGGAGCTCGAGGTTCCGGAAGGGATGGGACTGATCGTCCGCACCGCCGGCGCTGCGCGGACGAAGCAGGAGATCCGGCGTGACTTCGAATACCTCCTGCGCCTATGGGAGAGCGTGCGCGACCTCACCTTGAAATCCACAGCACCCTGCCTCGTTTACGAGGAAGGCAACCTGATCAAGCGGTCGCTGCGTGATCTGTATTCCAAGGACATCGATCAGGTCCTCGTCGCCGGTGACGACGCCTACCAGGAGGCGCACGGCTTCCTCAGCATGTTGATGCCGAGCCACGCCGATAGCGTCATCAACTATCGCGAGCCGGAGCCGCTGTTCACGCGCTTCCAGATCGAGCGCCAGCTCAACGCCATGTTCAGCCCGCATGTGACTTTGCGGTCTGGCGGATATCTGGTGATCAACCAGACCGAAGCGCTGGTCGCGATCGACGTCAACTCCGGTAAATCGACCCGCGAGTTCTCGATCGAGGAGACCGCGCTCAGTACCAATCTCGAGGCATCCGATGAGATCGCCCGCCAATTGAAGCTGCGCGATCTTGCTGGTCTGATCGTCGTCGACTTCATCGACATGGAGGAGAAGCGCAACAACCGCGCGGTCGAACGCCGGATCAAGGATGCGCTGCGCAACGACCGTGCCCGTATCCAGGTTGGCCACATCTCGCACTTCGGTCTGCTTGAGATGTCGCGCCAGCGCCTGCGTACAGGCGTGCTCGAAGGCTCGACCTCGCAGTGTCCGCACTGCCAAGGCACCGGCATCATCCGTTCAACCGAGTCTGTCGTGCTCGCCGTCTTGCGGGGCATCGAAGATCACCTGATGAAGGGCCCACCAACATCGATCTCGGTGCTCACCACGGCCGACGTCGCGCTCTACATCCTCAACCACAAGCGCGCCTTCATCGCCGAAATTGAGCAGCGCCACGGTATCTTCGTCAATATCCAGGCCAGCGAGCGCATGCAGGGCGCCAACTTCGCGATCGAGCGCACGAGCGAGCCGGTCGTCGCCGCGCCGCGTCGTGCCGAGCGCAGCGTCGTCAGCATGGATTGGGGCTTCGACGGCAGCGAGGGCGACGCCGAGGAAGAGGTCGAAGAAGCGCCGGAAGCGCGCGACGTCGGCGAGCCGCGCGAAAGCATTGAGCCAGCATCCGGAGAAGAATCGGGTGAAGGTCGCACGCGATCGCGTCGTCGCCGCCGGGGCCGTGGACGTCGCGACGAGCGCGGTGGACCGCACGAGAACGCCGAGGCAGCAGGCGACCGCGATACGGGCGCGCCGCGCAATCGCTCCGACGAGCCACGTGGCGATCGCGAAGGCGATCACGAGGTTGAGAAAGGCGACCGGCGCGACGCAGCGTCTGCGGACATCGGCGCGGATGAGGGTGCCGACAACGGCGAGGGACGCGGCCCCGACGACGGTCGCGAACGCCCGCAAAGGTCCGAGGAAGGTGACGGTTCGCGCAGCCGCCGTCGACGCCGTGGGCGCCGCGGTGGACGATCCCGCAATCGCGATGGCGCGGATGGCGTGGTCGCTGGATCACCAGCGGACCCGACCGCCGAACAACCCGATGTCGATCCCTCCTTCACGCCGCATGGCGAGTGGGTGGACGTGCCGGTGACCAGGCGCGCTGTCGCCGAGGTCGACGCTGGCGAACCGACCTGGGAGATCAAGGGCGCGGCGCAGGAGCCGGAGACCGAAACGACACCGCGCGCAGACGAGGTGCCGACGGCGAGCACCGTTCCCGACGTGCGAGACGAACCTGCGGTCGCGGCACCAGTGGCCGAGCCGAAGTTCGAAACGCACATGCCCGAGCCTGTGGCGGGGTCCGTGACTGCCGCCCCGGCAGCGGTCGAGAAACCCGCGGCGGAACTCGGCGAACTGGCGCTCACAACTGCAGCATCTGAGCCGGCGCCTGCTCCCGAACCCCGTTCCGACGAGCCGCCTCGCAAGGGCTGGTGGCAGCGGCGTTTCGGCGGCAACTGATCCGCCAGGGCGTCACGCAAGCGCAGAACAGTTTCCCGAATGGCCCGGCACATGTCCGGGCCATTCGCATTTCTGCTCGACAGGCCGTGGAAAATAACAGGATGGCCCTGCCTCGCCGGCAAAACGGCGTGGCACCAGGGGCGCAGATGCCGCCATAAATCCACGCTAGCCGTCTGTCAGCTTGACGACCGTCGGGCGCCTGGAAGACGGTAGGCGCGCGGCTGCCGCGACCGGCGCGGAGGCTGCCAGAGTGCCGCGAACTTATTGCCGTCGCGTGTTCAAGAAGGGGATCGCATGTCCGCAGTCGTGGTGATCGCTCAGACGGCCAGCGATGACCGTGCACCCAACGCGGCGGCAGCCAAGGCGCCGATGTATCCGGGCACGGCACCAGCCAGTGCGCCGTCTTCAGCCAGCAGCGCCGTTACGGCCCAGGGCGTCATCGAGGAAATCCTCGAGCACGCCGACGCGCGCGAGAAATTCATTCCTGTGACGCGCGCTGCGCTGATGGAACGGCTGACGCGACCACAGTCCTGGCGCGGCCAGCAAGGACAGGAGGCGCGCCGCTTCTTTCGCTATCTGGATTATTGGCGCCAGGCGAGCTACTCGGCCCACCTGATCGAGATGAACCAGACCTACGAGCCGTTCAATCCCGATAGCGATCTACTCGTCACGCGGAAATACACGGACACCGAGCGTGCCACGCTCCAATCGCGCCTCATCGAACAGACTCAGATGCTATTGGAGCAGGCGAACTACACCCGCATCGACCCTGCCGACGTCAAGCTGATCCTGACCAGTGAGAGTCACTACGGTCTTGATCTGCAGGTCGACATGCACGCGTTCGACGAGCTGCTGATTTATTATCGCGGCGCCAGCAAGCGCCGGCACAGCCGCCGCGATGCCCGCAAACTCTACCTCTTCAAGGAAGAGTACGACGTGCCGATCTTCCAGCGGTTGCTGGTGCTGTTCAAGCTGAAGCCGTTCGACCTGCGGGTCCGCGAGGTGATGCGGGAGAAGGGCTGCGAGCGCAAAGCTGCCGAGCGCATCGTGCGCAAGCTGCGCGGCTCGCTCGCGTCGGAAATCAAATCGGAGTCGATCTACCTGAAGCTCTTCAAGAACATCCCGCGCTCAGACCTCGAGATGTGCTTTCCAAATACCGCCGTACGTTTTCGCCTGTTCGACAAGCTGCGGCTCGGCGTCACCGCTGGCGGCGGCTTCGGCATGGGTGTCGTCGGCACCGCGACCAAGCTCGCCATCGCCGCCAACCCGATCGCGCTTGCCGGCGCCGTGGCCACGCTCGGCGGCCTCGCCTTCCGCCAGGGTATGAAGTTCATTCATAAGCGCAATGAGTACATGGTGACGATGGCGCAGAACCTGTACTTCCACGCGCTCGCCGACAACCGCGGCGTCATGACCGTGCTTGCCGACCGCGCGTCGGAGGAGGACATCAAGGAGGAGATGCTGCTTTACAGCGTGCTGGCGAAGGAACCCGTGCACGTCAACGAGCTTCGCGACATCGACGCAGCGATCGAGCAGCAGCTGCTCAACACTTTCGGCGTGAACGTGAACTTCGACCTGGAGGATGCGCTCGCACGACTGAAGCGAGACGGCATCGTCGTGGAGCAGCCGGACGGTTGGATCAGGACCATGCCACCGGCCGACGCCGCCCGTCACATCGACATGCTGTGGGACAGCTACCTGGATCACCTTCCCGATCCCACGCGCGGCGAAGGCATCGAGTTCGAGGACGAGCCGCTGGGATGAGGCGCGCGCGTTCGCAGCTTTTTTGATGCTGAGGCGCGAATTCACAAAAGCGATGAAGCAGGCCCTCCCCGCTCCACCAAAAGAAAGCGCGCCGCCCGGATACCGGACGGCGCGCGATTTATTGTGCTGGCGAGACGGATGACCTTTTCGGTCAGGCCGCCCGGCGCTGGCGCTGGCGACGAGCCTTTGCCGCCTGGAACGACACCGGCTGACGCGCCGCTGCCTGCCACTTGAGAGGCTCGAGATCCTCGCCGCGGCGATGCTCCTTCACCTGCACGTCGGCGGCATCGAAAGCCGCCTTGAGGATCGGCACCGCGAGATGCGGCTTCGCGTCACCACACATGAACACGTCGAGCGCAGCATAGCCGGCCTCGGGCCAGCTATGGATCGTGATGTGGGACTCTGCGAGCACAGCAACGCCAGCGATACCGCCCTTCGGCGAAATCGGATGGAGATGCGTATGCAGCAGCGTCGCGCCGGCCGCGGTCGCACAACGCTCGAGCGTTGCTTTGACATACGGCAGGTCGTCCAGACGCTTGGCGCCGAACAGGTCGATGATGAGGTGCGTACCCGCAAACCTCACGCCGTCACGCTCGATGAAGAAGTCTTTGCGATCATCGTTCGCAACAGGTGCAGTGCAGACAAGGTCTTCCGTTTGGGCAGGGCTTGAACGAGTCAAGTCCATCCCCAATTGGAAGAGGGTGTCATTAAAGGCCATATGACCCTCCCCAACCAGCAGATAGATGTGACCCGTCCGCTCCTTACCTTAAGGGTTTCAGGACTTCCTTGACCTTTGGGGCAGGTGGACGAACGGAGACGGGTCATATGAGGCCAATCGCCCCCCCACGCAAGACCCTTTTGACCCCGTGGGGCAAAAAAGTTTGCCACAGCGAGTGGAACTAAGCACATCCGCCTGAGATCGCGCGCGGTGGGGAGCCTGCTGCGTCAGCGATCGAGGAATTTGCGCAGGAGGTCTTTCGCGCGTTTGGCGCCCTTTTCCGCTTCCGGACCGTCGCCGAGAAAGCGCTTCGCCGCCTTGTCGATATCTTCGTCCTTGATGCCGCGAGCGGCGTCGCGCGCCGCATCGATCACCTTCGCGGGGCTCTTCAGGATCTTCTGGTAATCGGCCTTGAGGCGCGGGCGATGCCACGGGCCACTGAGCTCCAGTGGTACCGACAAACCGGCAAACCGATTGGCGCTGCCGGCTGAGGGATTGTCGGCGACGCGCGGGTTGAGAGTCAGATCAAGCGTACGGGCGCGCAGGTCGATCGTGCCGGCGCTATCGAGACTGATTGGCGACGAAGCGATACGCATGTCCTGCCCCGTTGCAACACCGTCCTTGATGGCGAGCGTTGCCGACAGCCGAGAGAACGGCGTGCGCGCGCTGGCATTGCGTTCCAAATTCGGCAACTCGAGGCGGCGAGCACTTGCGAGGATGTCGTCGATGCTCCAGCCGAGAATTGCCCCATTGGCGATATCGATGGACGCCGATCCGCCGAGCGTATCGACGATCTCCTTCTCCGTCGCACCGTGGCCGGCAACGGCGAGCCTGATCCGCGCGCGACCATCGAGCATCTCGAAGCGTCCCGAGTTGTTCAGCGTTTCGAGCGCGCTGACGTCGTCGAGTGCGAGATCGATTCCGACGTGGCCTGCCGACGACGCTGTGATCACGCCCTTCGCGGTGCCGCCGTGAAGCGTGCCGCGACGGATGTCGATCTTCATCGCGCCCTCTGAGACAGAGAGAGCGCCGACAGCGTCCGTCAACATCGCACCGCGCCACACGACGCGCGACGCTTTCAGGCGCGCCTCGCCGTCGGCGCCTGCGAGAGCCGCAAAGGCGATGGGATCCGTGCGCCACGTCCGAGGCGTCCGCGCGTTGGCAGCGCGATCCGCTGGATCGTTTTCGTCGTCGGATTCTACGGTCGCGGGTGGTGGAGCGGGCGCGGGTGACGCGGGCGCCTGCGATCGCGCCGCTCGTTCCGAGCGCCCGATGCGCTCAGGACGTTCGGCATCGCCACCGCCCTCCTTGGCACCCCCCCGACGCCCCGACCCGCGCGTCGACTGGCGCTGTTCGAGCTTTTCGCGCACGCGGTCGAAATCGAGATCGGCGAAATCGAGATCAGCGGTGAAGCGTGGACGCGTGCCGGCATGATCGACGGTTACGCGCCCGCCGACGCGGACGCCTTCCAGCGTGAGATCCATTTGCTCGACGCTCGTGCGGCCCTCCTGGCTGTCGATGCGGCCCTTGAGCGCCACCGGCCCGACCACGCCACCCTCGCGCAGCAGCGACTTGCCGAACCAGCGTACGGCATCGCGTGCCGAAGGCGTCGTGACATCGATCGCACCGATCAGGATCGGACGATCAGCGAGTAAGATGGAGCCGTCGTAGCGCGCCTGTCCGTGACGGCCGTCGAGACGCATCACGATCCGCTCGAGGCCTCGCGCGCGTCGATCCGCCGGCACATCGGTGCCGACCTCGAGCTTCACTGTCTCGCCGCCATAGGCAAAGCTGCCACGTGCCTGCAGCCCCAGTTCCTTGCCGGATCTCTGGGAAAT
>LNEA01000532.1 GCA_001464855.1 Rhizobiales bacterium Ga0077530 | reverse complement strand
GCAGGTGCGCGTGGAGAGGCGGGCTCCTCGCGAGTGACCTCCGGAGTGGGTCCGGCGCCGTCACGAATGATCGGTGGGCCGCTGTCCTCCCGCAGCGCCGGCATCGAAAAGCGGCCCGGCGTTTCGTCGGCACGCACTTGGGCGACGCGCACGCGACGCGGCGTGCCGTCGTCCCGATCGGCCCGCTGCCATTTCCGTCGCCCTTCCGCATCGACCACGAGATCGAGTTGCGGTCGCCGCACGATGACTCGCTCGGCCTGAACTCGCCCCCACAACAACCCCGAGAGTCGCGGTTCGACCTCGATCGATTCGGCCTTGAGGACCGGCGAGCCGTTCTCGCCAGCAGTCGCCACCACCACGTCGCGAAACTCGATCGACGGCGCCGGCTGAAAGCGCAGCGACGTCGCGCCGTTGATTTCGAGCAGGTAGCCCGTGCGCGCCTGGAAATCGGTGATCAATCGCTCGCGCACGATGTCGACGGGCGGCGCGACGAGCAGGAACGTCGTCGCGGCGACGACCAGGAACAGAATGGCGACGCCGGCATAACCGAGGACTGCGAGGAATCGCGAGCGGCGCGCGCCGCCGATGGCGCCATTGAAGCCGGTGGGGGCCGGCCTGACGATGGTGTCGCCTGCGCGGTCATCAGATGTGGGTCTAGCCCGAACGGTTACAGCGGACGATCTTAGGTTGTAGCGCCTCTATCGCACAGCATTGCGGCGCGCGCCTGTCCGTCCACGGCCTCAGATGTCCAGATCCTTGGCGAACGCCGCGTGTTCCTGGATGAAGCGAAAGCGCAGCTCCGGCTTCGACCCCATAAGCGCATTCACGGCATCGGAGACCGCGGCCTTCTCGCCTTCGACCACCTGCACGCGGAGCAGCATCCGGCGGGACGGGTCCATCGTCGTGGTCTTCAAATCCTTGAAGTCCATTTCGCCGAGGCCCTTGAAGCGGGTGATGTCGACCCTGCCGCGACCCTTGAACTCAGACTCCATGAGCTGGTCCTTCTGGCGGTCGTCGCGGGCATACATCACCTTGCTGCCTTGGGTGAGGCGGTAGAGCGGTGGCACGGCGAGGTGCAAGTGCCCGTTCTCCACCAGTTCCGGCATCTCCTGGTAGAAGAAGGTGATCAGCAGCGATGCGATGTGGGCGCCATCGACGTCGGCGTCGGTCATCACAATCACGCGGTCGTAGCGCAG